>JAFGTL010000618.1 GCA_016934125.1 Candidatus Hydrogenedentota bacterium | reverse complement strand
GACGGCGGCGAGCAAGGGCTGGCGGCCCGAGGTGAGGATGCTGTCGACGGGCGTCTGGGCCACGTGTTCAGTGAGGGCTTCGTCGCAGGCCACGACGACGAGCCTGTCGGTGTCGACGCTGCGCAGCAGGTAGGCGGATGCGTCGCCGATCTGGTATTGGACATTCAACTTGATGTGGATGATGTTCTCGTCGCCGGTGAGGAACTCGGGGCCGACATTGACGCCTCTGCGGGAGGCGGAGTCCCTGTCGGCGGGCCGATCGTCGTATACCTTCGCGACGCCGACGGTGACATCTTTCACCTCGCTGGGTTTGTAAACGAGGATGCGATCCATCGGATAGGGGAGGGTGTAGTGGGTGCCGGGCAGGAGGGGCACGGCCATGGCTTTCCCGAGGCGCAAGACGAGGGCCTGTTCTTCGGGCTTGATGACGGTGATGCCGCTCAAGAGGTAGATCGCCGCCATCACGATGGCCGTGACGGCGAGGGCCTTTGCGGCCAGCCACCGGAGCGGGCTCCGGGCCGCGGGAGGCCCCGGCTGAGGAGCGTCGCTACTCATGAGCGGGCTCCTGAACCGGAGCGGGCACGACGCGGGGCGGGGCGGCGGCCGGGGGCAGAACCCTGGCGGGCTCGAAATCGGTGAGCAGCCGCAGGAGGGCCGAGTCGTCGGAGAGCACGACGGTGGTGTCCGCCTCGAGGATGGTCTCGTACGAGGAGAGGGTGCGCATGAATTCGTAGAACTCCGGCGCCTGTTCGTACGCCTCGGCATAGATCCGGAGGGCTTCCGCGTCGCCTTCGCCCTTCAAGGTTTGGGCTTCCTTATACGCGGCCGCGAGGATCTGGCGGCGTTCCATGTCGGTCTTCGCGCGGATGATGGTGGCCTGTTCCTGGCCTTCCGCGCGGTACTGGCGTGCCTTCTGCTCGCGTTCGGCGCGCATCCGTTCGTAGACGGACTGTTTGTTCTCGGTGGGGAGGTTGACGCGTTTGATGCCGGTGCACACGACGGAGATGCCGTAGTCGCGTTCAGCGGTCTCGGCGCACCGGGCGGTCACGGCGTCCACGATGGCGTCGAGCTTGATTTCGTCTTCGGTGGTGGACAGCAGATCGGAGAGCTCGTGTTTGCCGAGTTCCGCGCTCATCTCGGAGGCAAGGAGCATAGCGAGGCAGTTCTCGGCGCCGGCCATCGAGCCGGCTTTCGAGAGGAACAGATGGGGTTCTCCGATCTCCCAACACGCGAACGTGTCGATGACGAGGTTCTTGCGATCGAGGGTGAAGGTCTCGGTAGGGCGTGGATCGAACACCTGGAGGCGCTTGTCGAAGAGGAGCACCGACTGAATGGGGGCCGGGAGCTTCCAGTTCGGGCCGGCCGTCTTGATGGTGCGGACGGGTTTGCCGAAGGTGGTGACGATGGCGAACTGGGTTTCGTCGACGACGAAGAAAGCGGATCGCATGGAAGCGATCCCGAGAACGGCGAGGGTGGCAACCATGATGGCTCGTTTCATGATGGCAGAATCTCCATTTGGGCGGGGCGCTTGGCCCGGCGCAAATCGTCCATTCACCTGTCCTGTGTTCGCTCGGCGTCCCCCGGTTCACTTGCATTCGGTTCGCGTTCCTGCAAGGCGAGACGCTCCTCGGAAGGCCATTTGAGGAACTCGGTGGCCATGAAATACTGCGAAAGCGCCGGCGACATGCCTGCGGACTCGATGGCGTCGTCCAGCACGACTTTCTTGGCGCCGGCGAGAGGCGCCTCCACGGCATCGATGTATCGGAGGAACCGGGCGGCTTCGGGATGGCTGCGATACACCTCGGCGAGCAGGGCGAAGTAGGCGGCATCGCCCTCCGCGCGGAGCCGTTCTTCGTCGACATAGGCCTCGGCGTCCCGCTGGAGGAACACGCCCTGGCCGCGGGTTTTCGGCAAGGTCTCGTTGCGGTAGGCCTCCGCGCGGTGGATGAGGGTGGACTGCTCCTCGCGGGCGGTGGCGACGGCGCGGAAGGCCGGCACAACCTGGGTAGGCGGATGCACATCCTGCAGCCGGACGGCCGAGACGCGAACGCCGAGTTCGAGCTCATCGAGCAGGGGCTGGAGCATGGACGCGATGCGCTGCTCGATCTCGATGCGGCCCGTCGTGAGCACGTCGGGGAGTTCCATGCAGCCGACGGCGCGTTGGGCGCACCGTTCGCATAGTGCGCGGACCACGGCTTCCGTGTCGGCGGCATGGAAGAAGTAATGGGGCAAGGCGTCCCGCATGAGGCGGTATTCGACGGCGAGATTCAAATCGACTTCATTCTTGTCGCCGGTGAGCCTGATGGCCTCGTCAAGGCGCTTCTCATAGATGCCGGTCTGGTGCGCGCTCTCCCAGAGGTAGGCGTCGGGCTCGTCTGCGACGCCGCGTTCCCCGACGATGCGGAAGCCGAACTCGAGTTGACGGGCCCGATCGGGTTGGGCCCTGTACAGGGTGGTGAAGGGCGCGGGCAGCCGGTAGTGAAGCCCGGGCTCGACGGCGGCGTTCTGCAGCCGGCCCAGTTGGACGAGCACGCCCACCTCGTCGGGGCGGACGGCATAGAATCCGGAAGCCGCGTAGGCCGCAAGAACGAGGGCCGCCGCCAGGCCGGCCAGGAGGCGGCGCCGCCGCCGGAATGAGGCGGCGAGGCCGTCGAGGCGCTTGCGCAAGGCGCCTGGCGCGAGGTGGGCGCGTTTCTCGGCCACGTCGACAAGGGCCCCCCACTTCCGGATGGTTTCGTAGTGATCCATGGCCTCGGCGACGGCCAGATCCTTGCGAAAGGCGCTTTCAGCGGCCGCGGCGAGCACGACGAGGCCGATCCGCAGGATCAGGAGGCCGACAATCAGCGAGGCGGCCGCATCCAGATTGAGGCCGCTCCAGTTGCCGAGCAATCCGATCAGCACGGCCACGGACGAGTACATGTCCATCTGCGAGTGATGGCCGTCGGCCTGAAGGTTGACGGCCCCGCACTCGCGGCCCACCCGCATCTTGTAACGCGCCACGAAATACGACACGAGGATGCAGAACCACGTCAACACGATGGCGACGGGGAGCTGCTGCAGTTCCGGGCGGGCAAAGGCCGCGTTGACGGACAGCAACGAGACGATCCCGACGCCGATGATGATGGCGCCGATGATGAAGGCAGTGGCCTCCTCAAACACTCTGCTCCATTTCCGCGATTTCCACGCCGAAAGCACGCTGAACAGCACCAGAAGCGACACGCCCACGTCCGAAAGCGAATGGAGCGCGTCGGCCTGGAGTCCGGCGCTTCCCGAGAGGGAGGCGCCCCAGAGCTTCAGTCCGACAAGGCACAGGTTGGCCCCGACGGAGACGGTTGCGGCACGGATTCTTCTGTCCTTCAGCATATGGTGTCCGTTTCGTCGAGATGCCCCAAGAGGCCCTAGTCTTCTTTCCCCTTCAGCGCGGGATGCAAGCGCGAGACGGGCAGCGGCTCACACGGCGGGGACGGCAACCAGCCCGGAACGCGGGCCGTGCGTCGTCCTGGCCAAGCGTGCCTTCATCCGTGCCCAATGCCTCCCGTGCCGCGTTGCGCCGTGAGTCTTCATTCGCACCCGAAGCCGTCCGCCACTATATGGAACGCCCCGAAGGCAATTCAAGCGCGAACCGGCTGCGACGGGGGGCAGGTGCACGCGGGGCGTTTGTCTCCTTGCACGGGGGCCGGAATTGTGGTTTGATGGTCTCGGTATGGAGGGTGATTCGTTGAAGCGTACTGGGCACAGTGTGCGGTGGAAGGTGCTGCCGGCCGCGTGCGCCGTGGCGGCGCTTGCCTCGATGGCATGCGGATGCGGGGGCCCGGGCACGGGCGCCGACAAGCCCCTGGTGTACGCCGGGATTCCACCCCACGCGTATCTTGTGCAGCGGATCGCGGGCGATGCGGTGGAATGCCGGGTGCTGCTGCCGCCGGGCGCGTCACCGGCGATGTACGATCCGACGCCGGCGCAGATGAGCGACTTGGGCCGGGCCGCCGTGTACGTGCGGAGCGGTGTCCCCTTCGAGGAGGCGATTTGGGACAAGATCCGCGACGCGAACCGGGCGATGCGGGTGGTGGACACGCAGGCCGGCGTGGCTCTTCGCGCCATGGAGAGCCACGAACACGAGGGCGAGAATCACGGGGGACATGAGGGGGGGCGGCCGGATCCGCATGTGTGGCTGGTTCCGGGGAACGCCGCCATCGCCGCCAAGGCGGTGTGCGAGGCGTTGCAGGCCGTGGATCCGGAGCACTCCACGCAGTACGCGGAGAACCTGGACGGGCTGCTGGCGGAGTTGGACGCCCTTGACGCGGAGTTGGCATCGATTCTCAAGCCATTGCAGGGCAAGGAGTTCTGGGTGTTCCACCCAGCCTGGGGCTACTTCGCGGACGCCTACGGCCTGAAGCAGCGCAGCATCGAGGCGGAAGGCAAGGAGCCCGGGCCGCAGTCGATGGGGCGCCTGGTGGACGAGATGAAGGCCGAGGGCGTGCGGGTGGTCTTCTACGATCCCCAGTTCAGTGCGCGGCAGGCGGAAGTGCTGGCGAAGGAGGTCGGCGCGGAGGTACAGGAACTGAATCCCATGGCCGAAGACTATGCGGAGAACCTGCGCGCGGCCGCGCGCGCCATCGCCGGGGCGGCATCATGAGCGACTCCGAGTGCGTGATCGAGTTTCGCGAGGCCACGTACGCGTACGACGGCGTGCCGGCCGTGGAGAACGTATCGCTCGAGGTGAACCGGAAGGACTTCCTGGCCCTGATCGGGCCGAACGGCGGCGGCAAGACCACGCTGCTGAAGCTCGCATTGGGCCTGCTGAAACCGAGTTCCGGTGTGGTTCGCGTGTTGGGCCAGAGCCCGCACCGGACTCGACAGAGACTGGGCTATGTGCCTCAGTTCAAACAGTTTGACGACGATTTCCCCGCCACGGTCGAGGAGGTGGTGCTGACGGGCCGGCTGGGCCATGCGGGCCTGGGCCGGCGTTACCGGGACGAGGACCGGGCGGCGGCCTCGCGGGCACTGAATCAGGTGGCTATGGGCGCGTTGGCGAAGCGGAGTCTGGCGGCGTTGTCGGGCGGGGAACGGCAACGGGCGCTGGTGGCGCGGGCGCTGGTGACGGATCCGGACGTGCTGCTCCTGGACGAGCCGACGGCGAGCGTGGACAGCCGGGTCGAGCACCGGTTCTACGACCTGCTGGGCGCGCTGCACGAGCGGATTCCTATTGTGTTGGTATCTCATGACTTAGGTTTCATCTCGTCCTACGTGACGCGGGTAGCGTGCATCAACCGGCGGTTGACAGTGAACCCGGTGAGCGACCTGCATGCGCGCGACTTGGAGGCCATGTATAATGCGCCGGTGCGGCTGTGGTCTCATGACTGTGAACTCTAAGGCGGCCTGAGAGAAGGGAGACATGAATGGGCAGGGAAGACGGGGCGATCCAATTCAACATTGCATACCATCCGACGCCATATCCGCACGCAATGCGGCGGGATCTCGAGGAAATCGCCGAGGTGTGCGACGGCATTTACCTGGTGTTTGCCGAGAGCGACCTGGAATACGGGTCGAACAAGGTGAAGCACTGCATTGACTTGGCGCATGAGCAGAACCTGATTGTGCTGGCGGATTTCTGGGGATATGGGAACCTGTTCGCGTGTGGGGCCATCCCGAGCCTGTTCACGGTACAGCACCCGGAATACAACTGCGTGACCAACCGGGGCCGCACGATTCCCAAGAGCTGCCCGAACAAGCAGGGGGTCCGGGACTTCATGCGGGGGGCCGTCGAGGGGTTCATGGCCACGTACGGGGCGGACGGGGTGTTCTGGGACGAGCCGAGCTACGGGCTGGCCGGATACCTCGGGCGGTACGAGGATGGCGAGTGGGCCTGCCGGTGCGACGATTGCCAGGCCAAGTTCCGCGATCGCTACGGTAAAGAGATGCCCGCGGGACTCACCGCCGAGGTGGAGGAGTTCCGGAACGAGACGATGTTGGGTTTCCTGAGCGACCTGTGCGCGTACACGAAGGGGTGCGGGGAACACCTGGTGACGTCGACGTGCATCATGACAAGCGACAGCGAGGCGTTCCGGGAGGCGGTCGCCCAGACTCCGCAGTTGGACGTGTTCGGCATCGATCCGTATTGGCGTCCCGATCAGGACGTGTCGCAGAAGGACTTCATCGAGCGGTACACAGGCGATTCGGTGGCGATGGGGAAGAGACACGGCAAGCTCGTGGAAGCGTGGGTGTGCGCGTGGAAACAGAATGCCGGGCACGAGGCGGACGCCTACCGGGCCGCGAAGCTGAACGCGCAACACGACATTGACTGCCTGAGCGCGTGGTCGTACCGGGACTACATCTCGTGGGATCCGTGCGATCGGGCAAACGCCGCCGATCCGGAACGGGTCTGGAAGAACCTCAAGCGGGCGTACAGCGAAATCCGCGACGACGACCTCGAGATCCGCGAGTAGGCCGCCGTTCGGCGGGCCGGCCTACCGGGCGCGCGCGATCAGTCCGGCGAGTTCGCTCGGTGTCTTGCCGCTCGAGTCGGCCAGGGCCCTCATGGTGCTGCCGGGGCCGGCGTCGATGCCGGCGTCGCGGAGGAGGGCAAGGGCCTGTTCGACGGGAACGCCGTGTTCTTCGCTGATCTGCTGGACGGTCTTCCGCCCGAAGCCGGCGCGGCCGTCGCCGGGAAGCGCTGCGGCGCCCCCTTTGAGTACAGCGAACAGCTCGCTGGGCGTCTTTCCATACTTCGCAGCAAGCGCCTTGAGGGAAATGGCGGGATCGTCAGGTTCGAAGCCGTGGACGCGCAGTTTGCCGAGCATCTCGTCAAGAGGCACCCCGGTTTTCGCGGCCAGTTCGGTGAGCGAGGACTCTTCGGCGTGGGGGTAGGGCCCGGGCACGCTGCGGGCTTCCCAGTAGGCCTTGATGCCGTCGTTCCAGTGGATGATGGTGCTGAACGGGGGGACGCCGAGGACGGTGCCGGCGATGATGACGATCATGAGAAGCAGGGCGAGGGCGCACTCCCGCTTCAGGTTGAAGCCGGCCTGCAGCTTCGAGCGGAAGTAACTCCAGAACGTCGTCCAGTTGAAGTAGAGGTGGAATCCGCCGGCGATCAGGAAGGCCAACGAGGATACCATGTGGATCGCGCCCCATTGTTCGCGATCAAGGCCCCACACCGTCCAGCCCGTCCAGTGCGCGACACGCCCCTGCGGGGAGGCGTAGAGCACGGCGCCGGTGACGGCGAGGGTGAGGAAGTTGACGGTGGTGAACAGGGAGGTGAGGCCCCGCCAATGGAAGGGTTTGCGCGGTTCAGGCCCGCCGTTCGCCGGTTCTGAGTTGCCAGACATGGATCAAGCCCCCTTCTGCCTCGGTGTCGAGGCGGTTGCAGTCGTTCCTATTCAACGGACGCCCGGGGCCGCGTATTCCGCGCGCGGCCCGGCGGGCGGGGCAGCCGGATCAGAGGTCGATAGCGGGCAACCGGGCGAAGTGCCCGTTGCCCCGGACACGCCGGCGGGTGTCCTCGGCGGCGGTCAGGAGCGGGATGGCCTTGTCGAGGTGTTCGACGAGAAGCAACTGGCGGTCGGCTTCCTTGGGCGTAGCCAGAAGCTGCACCTTCTGCTCGAGGGTCATCCCCACTTCCTGGGCCACTTGGAATGACAGCGAGGGCACATCGAAGTTATCGCGTTCATAGCCGGTGTTGAGCAGGGCGTGGAACCGGGCGAAGGCGTCTGCGAGGCGGCGGGTGGTGACCGGGTCGGTCGTGGGGTCGTTCTCGATGGGCACCACGTCGCCAACGGGATAGAGCTTGTCGGGGGCCTCCCGGACGAACGAGTCAAGCTGGAAGGCCTGGATGCCCTCGACGAGGATGTCCATTTCGCCGGAATCGTCGACCTGGAACACGTTCTGGAGCCGTACCTCGACGCCGAAGTCGGCCACGCGATCATCGATGTAGGGGGGGATGCCGAAGGTCATGGCGGCGTTCTCGCGGCATTCGTTGATGAGCTGCTTGTACCGGGGCTCGAATATGTGGAGTTTGAGCTTCTCGCGGGGGAACACGACGAGCTTAAGGGGAAACAGCGGCAGGAACTTGCTCATGGGTCGGGGAGTCCTATGGGTTGACGCCGACAGCCTCGATCCAGTTTGCCAGGAGCGGCGGTACGTGTCAAACGCGGGGCCAGTGGATCGGCCCAACCGCGCGGAGCACATCCGCCCCAACAGGCCTGCGTGTTGCAAAGGCGGTGGGTGCCGGCGTATGCTCCGGGCGGAGAATCCGCGGGGCCGGCCGCGGACCGGACGGGCATCGAATGAGCCCGCGAGGGGCGGTATCCCATTTTTCGACAGGGCGTTACGGGAGGAAGGATGACGACGATTTTCTCGTGGAACGTGAACGGTGTCCGGGCCGCGGGCCGGAATGGCTTCGCGAGGTGGCTGGAGGCGGTCCAACCCGATGTGCTGTGCATTCAGGAGACAAAGGCGCATCCTGGGGACGTGCCGGCGCCGTTGCGGGATCCCAAGGGCTACACGAGCGTGTGGCATAGCGCGAAACGGAAGGGGTACAGCGGGGTCGCGACGTATTTCCGCGCGAACAACGGCCCGGCGTCGGTGACCACGATGGGGATTCCGCGGTTCGACGCGGAGGGCCGCGTGCAGGTGATCGAGTATCCGGGGTTCACGCTGATTAATGCCTATTACCCCAACAGCCAGCCGGAGCGGAAGCGGTTGGAGTACAAACTCGCGTTCTGCACGGCCATGGTAAAGCTCTGCGGCCGGTTGCGGCGGGAGGGCAAGAACGTCATCGTGTGCGGGGATTTCAACATCGCCCACAAGGAGATCGACTTGGCCAGGCCGAAACAGAACCGCAACAACCCGGGCTTCTATCCGGAGGAGTGCGCACGGCTCGATCGGTTCGCGGCGGCGGGATACGCCGACACGTTCCGCCACTTCAACCAGGAGCCCGGGCATTACACGTGGTGGTCGTACCGGATGCAGGCGCGTGCCAAGAACATCGGGTGGCGGCTCGACTATCACTGGGTGAACGAGGAGTTCCTGCCGCAGGTGAAGGCGGCGAAGATCCACAATGAAGTCATGGGATCGGACCATTGTCCGGTATCGATTACATTGGGCTGACGCGCCATGAAGTCACAAGTTACTACAGGACAAGGTGATACGGGTGAAACCCTAACCTTGGCCGGCCACAGGCTGCCCAAGTCTCACGTGATCCTCGAGTGTACGGGCACGGTGGACGAACTGCGAGTCCACACGGCGCTGGCCCGGTTGACTATCCTCGAGGAAGGCGGCGCGGATCGGGAGAGGACGGCGGATTTCCTGGTTTGGCTCCTGCATACCTACTTCCTCGTTGGCACGGCGTGCAGCGATCCGGCCCGCGAGCGGCCAGAGTTCCGGACACGGGACTTGAAGGCGAACGACTTGGCGCGGCTCGAGGCTGAACAGGCCCGGCTCGAGCAGGAGACGCCGTTGCCCAAGGGGTTCGTGGTCGGGGCGACATCGCGGGCGGCCGCGCAGGTAGACGTGGCGTGTACGGTGGCGCGCCGGCTCGAACGGACGCTGGTGCGGCTGAAGGAAGCCGAACCGGGGTTCGAGTCGGGGGCGATCCTGGCGTTTGTGAATCGGCTCAGCGACTATCTGTTCGTTCTGGCGCGCTATCTCGAGCGGGGCGAACACCTGACAGTGGACTACTCGCGCCTCGACGAGGGGTAGTCCCTCTCCCCCACGCTACTCGACGCGGCGCAACCCGGGCGTGACATCGACGGGGGCGTAGTTGTCGGTGAACACGATGCCGGATGGCGGCGCGCCGTTCAGGGGCGAGAGCTGTTTGACACGCTCGGGCAGGTTGGGCTGAGCGATGAGGCCCTGTTCGACGAGGGTGGCCGCCATCTCGCTGAGGCGCTCGGCATCGAGGGGGTTTTCGAGGCACGGCCCGTTGGGCCAGGCGGCGGCACTCGGCGCGCCGGGATCGATCTTCTGGGCGACGAGCACGGTGTTCTGGCTGCTGGCGGCCTGGAAGGCGTAGACGGCGTCGAACACGTCATCGAGGGTGGCGTGAATGCCGCAGACAGTCTCCGCGTTGGCCCCCTTGGCTATCCCCATGATGTTGTACACGAGGCAACCGCCGTTCACGAGGCGCTCGCGGGCGATCTGGAAGAACTCGCGGGTGGCGAGGTGGAAGGGGATGCAGCCGGCATACCGGCCGACACCGTAGGCGTCCATGAAGATGGCGCCGTACTGCTCCTTGGAGCGGCGCAGGTGGGTGCGGCCGTCGCTGACGTGCGTGGCGATGCGGGGGTGGTCGGGCAGGGCGAAGTATTCCTTGGCGACGCTGACGACCATGGGATCGATCTCGGCGACTTCGATCTGGACGGCGGGGTAACCGCGGAAGAAGGACTTGGGGCCGGTGCCGCCGCCGAGGCCGACGAAGAGCACGGAACGGATGGCGGGGTTGAAGAGCAGGGCGGTGTGGAAGAACTGGGTGTACTCGAACCCGCCGGTGTACGGATCGCTCTTTGACATGACGGACTGGCGGGAAGTGTCGAACTGAAGCATGCGCTGATCGCCGCGGTCGACGACGAGGATGTGGTGGTAGGCGCTGTACTTCTCGAAGAGGACTTCCGCAGCGGCGGCGGGAATGCACGCGTTCAGGGCCAGGATGAAGGCCACGATGGCGAGGCCCCTCCAGCGGCGGATGCTGGACACGATCACGATGGTTCCTCCCATAAGGGCCAGCACGGCAGAGGTGGCCCAACACGATTCGACAACGCCCAGCCTCGGAAACAGGGCCATGGCGGTGAGAAGCACGCCGATGATGCTCCCGGTGGTGGAGATGGTGGCGATCCAACCGGTGGCCGTGCCGACGCGCTCGAAGCGGCGCACGTAGAGGCGTACGGCCTGGGGCATGACGGTGCCGAGGGCGAGCAGGGGGAGGAATGAGGAAGTGGCGGCGGCGAGGGGATGCCACCAGGCAGCTTCCCGATCGAGCATCCACTCCCCCATGCCCACGGCCAGGGGTTCCATGGGCAGCGCGGAAAGCGCAGCGAGGATCAGCACGCCGCCGAGCACGCGCCACGAGCGAAACCGATCGGCCAGGACGCCGCCGAGGGTGTAGCCGATGGCGAGGCCCGCCATGCACACGGCGATCTCGCAGGCCCAGACGTCGAGAAGGCTGCCGAAGCTACGCTGGAGATAGCGGACGGCGACGAATTCGTAGATCATGACGGCGCCGCCCGCGGTGAAGGCGACGAGCCCAATGCAGACGCTGATCGGCCACGTTGGCACATTGGATTCGGCCAGGGCGGATTTCGGTTCGCTCATGGCGCGGCATTATACCGGATTCGGTGGAACGGGTGAATGGCGCGGCTCCGGTGTTTCGGCCCCGGACGGGGCGAGGAAGGTGTGGCGCGTGTGCGGCGGGGCGCCCGGGGGATTCATGTAGAGGATGCGGCCCGCGAGCCGGATGGCTTCCTCGCGGTTGTGGGTGGCGAGAAGGATGGTGAGGGTGTGATCGCGTTTGCGGCGGAGCAACTCGTCGATGATGCATTCGCGCAAGGGGACGTCGAGGTTGGCGAACGGCTCGTCGAGCAGAAGGATGCGGGGCTCGACGACGAGGGCGCGGGCGATGGCGAGGCGCTGGGCTTCGCCGCCGGAGAGTTCGGCGGGATAGGCACGGCGGCGGTCATGGAGCCGGCAGAGATCGAGGGCACGGGCGATGCGCTCGCGGCGTTCGTGGCGGGTGAGGCCGCGGCCGCGGAGCACGAAATCGAGGTGGCGCTTGGCGCGCATGTGGGGCCAGAGGGCGAAATCCTGGAACACCATGGCGATGCCGCGGCGGGACGGGAGCATGAAGGGGCCGCGGCCGGAATCGTCGGCGAGGGCGCCGTCGATGAGGATCCGGCCGGCGTCGGGCCGCTCGAGTCCGGCGATGACGCGGAGAAGGGTGGTTTTGCCGCAGCCGGACGGGCCGAAGAGGGCGAGGGCCTGTCCGGGCTCGATGCGCAGCGAGAGATCCTGAACGGCGATGACGGGGCCGAAGCGTTTGGCGGCGCCGACAACCTCGAGGGCAGGCTCGGAGGCGCGGGACGGCGTGGGCTGTTCGAGCGGATTGGCCATGGCCGATTATGCGTCGCGCCGGTTGCGGCGTTCAACGATGCGAACGGCCAGGCGCAAGGCAAAGACGCCGAGCATGAGCGCGTAGATGATGCTCACGAGCCAGTAGAGCAAGTACACAGGCCCGTGGCGATTCAGCAGTTCGAAGCTGCCGTACAGGTAGGCGATCATTGGCGAGAGGCAGGAAGACACGAGTTCGATGCCTTCTCTCATACCTCGCAGCATGGAGTCGAGACGAGATCGCCGGAGGGATTGATGCAGGAGTTCATACGTGATCATGGCCAACGCGAAGGGCCCGAAGAAAACCCCGGCGGATAGCAGGTATGAGGCGACGATGGCCGTAGGGGTGCGCCGGGCGACGGCGGATGAGACCATCGATAGGCGTACGGCCAGCAACGCGCAGACCGCCGTGGAGCCGAGGGCCATCACGAACATGGCGAACCCGTGCTTGACGTTGGCGGAGGGCGTCATGATGATCCAGCCGGGCAGCCCGGCCGCCCAGAGCATCAGGGCGGCCCGGCATCCCGCGCGGGCCTTGCCGAAGACGAGGTGCCGCGTGTCGAGGAGCGTCATGCGGAGCATATCCATGTTTTCCCGCTCGGCCGTAAGGGAGTTGGCGCAGATGCCCGGGCACAGGAGTCCGATGAGGGCCATCTGGAGCACGGCATAGAACACGATGGCGCCGCCACTTTCGGATCTGTGCGTCTCCACGAGTTGCTGATTCAGCAGGAACGCAAAGGACAGGGAGAGGAGCATGAGCGCGATACACAGCCGGAGGATGATGGCCTTGCGGGTGCGCGCGCCGTAGCGCAGTTCCCTGATGAAGATGGGATTGCGCCAATCGCGTATAGGGGGATAGCGCCGCCGGATGCCAAAGAGGAGGCGCCGGAACGGCCTGCGCCATCCGCCGGAGCGGCCGTCGGACTCGGGCACGGCGGGCTCGCGGGGATGGCGAACGATAAGGCAGGCGGCGAAGAGGGCGATGGCGGCGAGGACGAGGTGGGAGGTGACGCAGAAGAGGAGTTGGGACAACGCCACCCGCCCGCTGTAGGCTTCGGCCAAGGTGACGAAGGGGCAGACCAACTCGGCAATGCGCTCGATCGAGCGGGCGCCCCCCCGCCAGTTCATGATCTCGCACAGCACGATGGCCGGGATCAGGGGCGCCCCGAGCACGCAACCCGCTGAGGCGAACCCGCCGACCACGGCGGTTGCGGTGTGCCGGGCGAGGGCCG
This sequence comes from Candidatus Hydrogenedentota bacterium, assembly GCA_016934125.1. GTDB lineage: Bacteria > Hydrogenedentota > Hydrogenedentia > Hydrogenedentales > SLHB01 > JAFGTL01. The sequence goes on along the minus strand of JAFGTL010000618.1, from coordinate 5,099 downwards.
AGCACAGGGTGGCGAGCGCGGCGCAGGACAGGGCGGTGGCGGAGATCACGCTCAGGATGGCCACAAAGGTGAGCCAATCATATCCGATGAGGAAGAAGAGTGTCGCGAGAAACGGGGTGGTTACCGTCACGAGGATGAAGTAGAAACCCAAGGCATTGAGGAACTTGCCGACGACGACGCCGGACGGGCGAATCAGCGTGAGGAAAAGGAGATCGTAGGTGCGTTCTTCGCGCTCGCTGACGAGGCCGCTCGAGGCGTACGCGGGCACGACAAGGGCCACGGCGATCAGCAGAATGAAGGACATGGCCAGGACGATGTCCTGCGAGCGGGCGCGGACGAGCTGCATATAGGAATCGGCGTGGGGCCAGTTGAGGAGGACGGCGAAGATGCAGACGACGACAAGGGCGGCCACGGCCAGGAGCGGCCGCACGCTCCGCAGGCTGCGCACCAATTCGCGGTGGACGAGGGCAAATGAAGGGATTGTCAGGAGGCGCGCGGCCCAGGCTGGTTGGCGGGGGTGCGTCATGATGCCCCACCCCGCACGCCGCGGCGCTTGAAGCTCTGCGTAGCGAGCGCCAACAAGACTCTCCCGAAGAAGACGTGAACCACCAGAACGGGCACCAGCGCCAACCAGACGGGAAACCGCTCAGGCCGCCACAACGAGCGCGGCTTCATCCCGGCAAGGCGCATGAAGGTGGTAACCGGCGAGATGTATGAGCCGAGATCCTGCTTGTGCAAGGCCGGCTCGACGATGCCGACGGCCTGCCAGACAAGCAACCCGCCGAAGAAGAGCACGGCACTGCCGAGGTAGGAGGCGAGCAGGGCCACGCTGGTGCGCCGGGTGGACGAGGAGGCGAAGAAGGTGAGCGCAAGGGACTCGAATGCGCACACGATGAGGCACGGATAGCCGATCAGGAGCGGTGCGGGCCGATCGTCCCACCACACCGCGCCGAAGCCCATCAAGACGCCCGCCACGAGGCATGCGGCGAGCGTAGGAGCCATGGTGAGAACGCCGGCGACGAACTTGCCGGCAATGACTTGGCCGGGGGTGAGGAGCGTCATGCGGAGCATATCGATGTTGCCGAGTTCATGTTCCTTGGTGAGGGTATTGGCGAGGAGGGCGGGTGTGCCGACGAGGATCAGGGCGAACTGGATGAGCATCCAGGAGCGGAGATCTCGTTGAAGGATGCCGACGGAGATGCCGGTGCCGAAGAGAATGATGATGGTGAGATAGAAGAGGCGGATGAGGCGGGTTTCGCGGCCGAAGAGCCCGTGGCGGAGTTCGCGGATGGCAACGGGGTTGTGCGCGTCGTCGATGGGCGGCCGGCGCCTGAGGGGATCGATGAGGTAGTAGGGGAACCGGCGTCGGCGGGCATGGAGGAGCTCGGGATCGTCGATGGGTTTCCTGAAGTCGACGTGTGCGGGTTTGGGCGGCCGCCGCAGCAGGAGGAGGAGCGCGACAAAGGAAATGACGCAGATGATCAACTGCTGGGGGAGCACGCGGAGGAAGAGCCCAACCGAGACTCCGTCCGCGATGACTGTCTGTATGGCGATGAGCGGGTGGACGCCGGCGAGCAAGACGATCAGGCGGCCGCTTCCCCGTAATCCGAAGATCGCCATCAGGATGCCGTGGAAGAACTGAGGCCCGATCCCCATGACGACGGACATGCCGATGAACGCGCCGACGATGGCGAGGAAGGTTCTGCGGAACAGGGCGGAACTGAGCAAGCCGACAAAGGCACAGGTGACGACGGCGGCGAGCACAAGCACGAGGATGGCGGCCAACTGGCCCCAGTCGATGCCGACGAGGAAAAAGAGACAGGCAAACACGGGCAGGACGGCGACGAGGAGAAGGATAAAGAAGGCGACGGTGTTGATCAGCTTCGCGATGATGATGCTCGATGGCCGGAGCAGGGTGAGGAAGAGCATGTCGTAGGTTTCGCGTTCTTTCTCGCCGACGATGGCGTTGGCCGCAATCGAGGGGACGAAGAGGACACAGCCGCCCATGAGCACGAAGGCCAGGCACTGGACGAGCAGGTTCGAGGCCGTGCCGGCGTTGCTGAGGAGCGTCTCCTCGGGGGGCCAGGCGAGGAGTACGGCGGCAATGGCGGCGGACAGGAACAGCAGGAGGCACACGAAGGAGGGCAGGCGGCGCAACTGCGTGAGCAGTTCGCGTCTGACCAGCGCCATGGCCGCTATCTGCCGCATACGTTCAAGCCCCCGATATCGGTGCGCATCACTGATCGTGCATCCGTTTACGGGCGAAAATCCAGACGGACGCTTTGAGGAGCCCGTAGGCGAGGAGCACGAAGGCGATCAGGCTGGCGCACAAGTATGATCCGCGGTTCTCGAGCCGTACGTCGAGCCCGTACGCGATGATGCCGCCGATGGGAGAAAGGAAGGGGGCCATGCGCGCGAGGCCGAAGGTGGCGTGCGCGTCGAGGGCCCAGGCGACAAAGGTAACGCCGATGATCCACAGGCCGGCGAAGGCCGTGAACGCCATCGAATAGCCGAGGATGAGCGAGGCAACGGTTCTCCTCGTGAGCATGGAGGCGAGCAGGCCGAGGGCGAGAGAGACGGCGCCGCAGACGAGGAGCGCGCCGTGCCCGGCGGCCAGGAACACCCAGTGGGTGCGTTGCCAGATGGCGACGGGGAGCGCGACGATGAAGGCCGCGGCGAGGACGGGCGCAAGGGAGATGAAGCCGGCGGCGGCCTTGCCCATGACGATCTCCTTCGGGGACAGGAGCGTCATGCGGAGCATGTCGATGTTGCCGAGTTCGTACTCCTTGGTGACGGCGTTGGCGAGCATGGCGGGCGCGACGGAGACGAGGAGAACCATCTCGAAGCCGAGCCAGGTGAGGAGGTTGGGCACGGGGTATCGGCCGTGCACGCTGAAGCCGACGCAGATGATGGCCGCAAAGGCGTATACGGGCAAGACGCAGTAGAACACGCGGACGAGGACGCTGCCGCGGTTGAGGAGGCCCCAGCGGAGTTCACGGACGCGCATGGGATTGGCGGCATCTTCGATGGGGTTCTTCCGGCGGAGGGGATCGATGAGGTAGTAGGGGAATCGCTTGCGCCGGGCGAGAAGCACCGCGGGATCGTCAATGGGTTTCTCCTGCTCGATGCGGGTGGGCTCGGCGGAGGTGCGCTTCATGAACCTCAGGGCGAGATAGAGGCAACCGATGCAGAGGGCGGCATTGAAGGCGAAGCCGACGCAGATGGCGCCGAATTCGGAGACGTAGTACCGCCCTTGGAGAATAACGGCAAGTGCCACGGGGGCGCACAGGATGATGGAGAGTTCGTCGTCCACGCCGCGGAGACACGGGACGCCGAAGCCTTGGGCCAACAGCCACACGGGGAAGAGGATGACGATGGACGGGAGGATGAGCCAGAGCACAACGCCGGCATAGCCGCCGTAGGTGGCGAGGAAGGAGCGGCGGAAGAGGCAGGAACTCAGCAGGCCGATGGACGCGCAACACATGCAGATGAGGGTGAGTTGGGCCGCAACGAGGGCGAGTTGCAGTTGATCGAGCCCGACGCTGGACATGAGCACGGCGAACACGGGCAGGGAGGCGGCGAGGGCGAAGAGGTAGAGGCCGACGGCATTGATCAACTTGGCGAACAGGACTGCGCTGGGCCGGACAAGGGACATGTGGAGCAGATCGAAGGTGCGTTGCTCGCGCTCGGACACGACGGATCCGGCGGCGAGGGCGGGCACAAAAAGCACGCATCCGGTGAGCAGCGTCCACGTGACGAACTCGAGGATCTTCTGCGACGCGTCGCCCATGTAGATGAGGGGAAGATTCGGGGCGGGCCAGGAGTTCACCTCGACGGATGTGACGCCGAGGAAGAGGGCCATGAGCCATAGGAGCGCCCGGTTGCTGCGCAGCGTGGTGATCAGTTCGCGTTTGACGAGGGCATACGACGGAAACACGCGCATCGCGTCAGATGCCTCCCTTGGTGACGTGGAGGAAGACGTCTTCGAGGGTGCCTTCTTCTTCTTCGAAGAAGAGCACCTTCACGCCGGATTGGATGAGGCGATGCAGTACATCGGCCAGGGCTTCCCGAACGATGGTGGATTCGAAATGGAACTCGTTGCCGGAGCGATCCACGTTGTTGAGCCCGGGGGTCTCGGCGAGGATCTCGGCGGCCCTGTCGGCGCCCTCGAGCACGCGCAGGCGGATCTCGCGCTCCATACGCAGGCCGCTGAGGATTTCGCGGTAGTCGCCGTGGGCGAGGAGTTGGCCGTGCTCGATGATGCCGATCTTGTTGCACATGTCGCCGAGTTCCGAGAGGATATGGGAGGAGATGAGGATGGTTTTGCCCATATCGCGCAGCGTCTTGAGGAGTTCGCGCACCTCGATGCGCGCGCGGGGATCGAGGCCGCTCGCCGGCTCGTCGAGGAGGAGCACCTGGGGATCGTGAAGGAGGGTTTTCGCGAGGCAGCAGCGCTGTTTCATGCCGCGCGAGAAGGCGCTGACGAAGTCGTCGGCCTTGCTGGCGAGATCGGTCAGGGCGAGCACGTCGTCGATGATGGCCTTGCGCTTCCGCCCGGGGATCTTGTAGGCCGCGCCGAAGAAATCGAGGTATTCGCGGAGCCGCATGCCGTCGTATACCCCGAAGGAATCGGGCATGAAGCCGACGACTTTCTTGATCTCGTAGGGCTTCTTGGTGACGTCGATTCCCGCGACGCGCGCTTGGCCGGAAGTCGGGCGGAGCAGCGTGGACAGAATCCGCAGCGTGGTGGTTTTGCCGGCGCCGTTAGGGCCGATGAAGCCGAAGATGTCCCGCTCCTCGATGGAGAGGTTGAGATGATCGACGGCGGTGAGCTTGCCGAATTCCTTGGTCAGATCGTGTGTCTCGATTATCGCCATGCTTCCCAGTCTCCAGTCTCGGTTCCGGTATCCTCGATCATTGCACTTGCGGTGATATTGAAGGCGCCCACGGCCCGATTCTGCCGGGTGTCCCCCTTGACGTCGCTCGGGACACGAGCCTGCACGGTGCCGGACAGGCGGCCGGTGGCGGCGTCCAAGTACTTCTTCCAGTCACTCAGGCGATAGGTCGTGCAGTTCACCTGAGCGTGCCCCAGGATCGTG
>JAFGTL010000042.1 GCA_016934125.1 Candidatus Hydrogenedentota bacterium | reverse complement strand
GGGTATTCGCGGCGCATCCATAGGCGGAGGCGCCGGTGCCACAACAGAGGCGTGTAGCCAGGTTTCTGGCAGAGGAGACGCGAGTCATGCAACGCAAGGTTCTGATCGCCATTGCCGTGGTGGCCGCTATGGCCCTTGTGCCCCTCGGGTGCTCTTCCGATCTACCGGAAGAGCCGGGTGCTTCAGCGCAGGGCTCGGCGCCGCCTTCCGCGGCGGAAGCGGATCGTGACGCGCCTGTGCCCGCCGAACCGGCAGCGAGCCCGCCGCCCGAGGAGGAGCCGGACTATGACGAGCCGCTGCCCCCGGATGCGCCGGAACTCCAGGTGACGTACGAGTATGCCGACTGGTCTCTCCCGTTCCTCGTGGCCATGAAGAAGGGCTACTTCAAGAAGCGCGGAATCGACATCAAGCCCATGAAGGTCGGCGATCTGCCCGCCCTTCGGTTCAGCGACATGGACATCATCAATGGGCACGCCTTCAGCCTCATGAAGGAAAGCGGGGCAACCCCGCGCATGGTTCGCTTCATACACCCCTTCCTGTATACGAAAGACGGCCCGATGATCACGGGGTTCCTGGCCAAACGAGCGGCCGGCATCACGAAGTGGAGCGACTTCCAGGGCCGGACGGGCATCCGGCTTGCCTTGATTTCACTCGGGGACTTTGGACTCATCGAGAAGGTGTTCGAGCGCGAAGGCGTGGACACCGAAGGGATTCAGTGCACCTGCGGAGGCGACCCCGTCAAGAACTTCGAGGAGCAGGAAGACATCGTTGGCGTGTATGGGTGGGGAGGAGGCATCGCCGAGCTTCTGGAGCGAAGGCCGGATGACTACATCCTTCTCGGGAAGAACCTGAGGGCGGAGGTTCTGGCGGATCCCTACTTCGTCGCGTGCACCTACATCAACGTCGGCTCCTCGCGAACCAAGCCCGAGGTAATCGCGAAGTACATCGAGGCGATCGACGAAGCGATTGACTATATCCGGGCGAACCCCGAACGCGCATTGGCCGTTGTTCCGAAATATATGGATTTCACGCCGGAACGCGCGGCCAAGCTGTCGCTCTACCATTTCCACAAGAGCACCGAGCCGATTGATTTCGATGCCCTTCAGACGTGCATCGAGCACGACGTCCGGGCGTATCTCTACGGAAGCCCCTGACCGCCCGGGGGGCGAGCGCCCAACAGATGCACGCGGATGGGCTCAGGCAGGGGCGCGGGCTCGTGCCCGCACCCGTCTGCCGCGGGCGGGAAGAGGGGAGATTTCAACCACGAATGGACACCAATGGACGCAGATGGGAGCGGCTTCCGAAGAAGATGAACGTGCAGGCGCAGAGGCGGGGTGAGGGTGGAAGACGGCGGAACGAGTTCCGCCCTGCGCGCCAAGCCGGCTGTGGGCCTGATGTGGGACAGCGGTCCTCGCCTGTCGATCTGCGCTGCGTTCCCCGCAGGATTCGCCAGGGCGGTTTGCGGCGGCGCGCAAGGTGGGCGTACACTCGTCTGCCGGGCATGGACGCGGCGTTCGGCGGCGTCGAAGCGGTTCGTGCGGAATCACAAGGAGCAGGATCATGACGAGTATCACGCGTCGTACATTTCTGAAGCAGACGGCCGGGCTGAGCGCGGCGGCGTTGGGCGCGGCGGCGCTGGGGCCGGTGTTTCTGGGGGAATCGCTTGCGCTGGCCGCGGAGAAGGGCGCGAAGATGCGGTTCGGGCTGGTGACGTATCTGTGGGGCAAGGATTGGGATCTGCCGACGCTGATCGCGAATTGCGAGGCGTCGCAGGTGCTCGGCGTGGAACTGCGGACGACGCACAAGCACGGGGTGGAACGCGAGTTGACGGCGCAGCAGCGGGCGGAGGTGAAGAAGCGGTTCGCGGACAGCCCGGTGGTGCACGTGGGGATCGGGAGTAACGAGAACTACGACAGCCCGGATCCGGAGAAGCTGAAGGCGTCGATCCAGGCCACGAAGGATTTCGTGTTGTTGAGCCGGGACACGGGCGGCTCGGGCGTGAAGGTGAAGCCGAACGATTTCCACGAGGGGGTGCCCCGCGAGCAGACCATCGAGCAGATCGGGAAGGCGCTGAACGAGGTGGGGGCGTTTGCGGGCGACTTGGGCCAGCAGATCCGCCTCGAGGTGCACGGCCAATGCTGCGAACTGCCCACCATGAAGGCGATCATGGACGTGGCGGACAATCCCCACGTGGGCGTGTGCTGGAATTCGAACGACAAGGATCTGATCGGGGAAGGGCTCGAGCACAATTTCAACCTGGTGAAGGATCGGTTCGGGGCGACGGCGCACGTGCGCGAGTTGAACAAGGGCAGCTATCCATACCAGCAGTTGATGGACATGTTCGTGGCCATGGACTACGACGGGTGGATTCTGCTCGAAGCGCGCGACATGCCCGACAAGCCCGTCGAGGCGCTCATCGAGCAGCGCGAGGTGTGGGCGAAGATGATCGGGCGCGCGTAGGGGCGTCCGCCCGGGCTCAGCGATCTTTCCACCGGTAGCAGTCTACCCCCGGCCGGATGATCTCGAGCAGGGCGCGGCCCGTCAGGCTGGTGGCGATGCCGTCGCCGGGCACGCGGAGGTAGGCGCTGCGTTCCTCGTCGAGCACGAGCAGGCACCACCGGCGGATGGCGGCGGTGACGCGCGGATCGGGCCGGACGTGTTCGTCGTACCACAGGAGCAGGTTGACGACGCCGTGGCTGCGGAGTTGATCGCCCGAGGCGCGGCGGGCCCAACTGCCGTCCGCGTTCTGGGTGCGGAGGAGCCACTCGATGTGGGGGCGGACGCGGCGGCCGAGTTCGGCGCGGAAGGCGGCGTCGTCGATGTACGTCCACGCCGCGAGAAAGCCCTCGCCGGCGTAGGCTGAGGTGTCGTAGGGCCAGCGCTCCCACACCCAGAACGCATCCTCCCCGCCGGGATTCCAGTCTTCGATGAAATAGGGGATCTGCCCGCTGTCCACCATGGTATCGAGGAGCCAGTCGCAGGCGTTGACGGCGATCTGTTTGTACTGCTCGTCGCCGTACATGTAGTACATGGCGGCGAAGATCTCGGCGCCGGTAAGGGCGGTCGAGATGGTGTAGGGTTTGTTCAGATCGCCCGTCACCGTGCCGTCCTTGTCCGCTTTGAATCCGACGCCGAGGCTGCCGTCTTCATGGACGAAGGGCTTGCCCTCGCTGTCGCCGCGGACGAGGAGGAGGTGGGCGTAGCGGGCGAGGGCGGTGTCGATGGCGCGTTGCTCGTCGGGGGAGGCGTGTTTGTAGAAGTTGATGAGCAGGCCGAGGGCGCTGCCGGTGTCGGCGAAGTAGACGTCGCCGTAGCCGGTGGGCCAGTAGCCGTCCTCCTTCTGGTATTCGAGAAGCCATTGCGCCCATTTCCGGACGTGCTCGAGGTAGGCGGGCTCTTTCGTGATCTCGTAGAGGCCGAGGATGGTGCGTTGGTTGTATCCCTCGACGAAGATGGCGTTGTGGGGGTGCTCCATCATCCACGCGGCGATGGCGCGGAGCCGGGCGAGCAGGGGTTCGGTGCCGATGGCGAAGGGTTCGGAATGGGCGAGCATGGGGAGGCCGTCGGCGGTGTGCGCCCCGCCGAATGCGAGCCCGGCGAGGCCGAGCCCGGCGTCGAGATCGACGGGCTCGAACTGCCATATCCGGCCGCTGTCGCGCCAGGCGCCCGCGCCGAGGGGCGTGTCGGGTTGCCCGGCGCGCTCGAGGATGCCGAGGAGGGGCGCGGCCGTGTCCATGGGCTCGGTGAAGTGGACGGTGGCGGTCAGGGGCGCGCCGGGGCGCGCGATGACGCCGCCGAGATCGACGGTGCCGACGCAGGCGGGCCACCCGAGAACGATGTCGTTTACGACGGCGCGGCCGCCGGGCGAGTCGGTGAACACGGCGCGGCACTGGATCCATTCGGCGGGCGGGCTGACGATGGCCGCGGGATTGGCGGTGTAGGGCGGGCTCCACTCGCACCACCCGCCGGGTGTGCCGCCGGCGTCGGGGGCCGTGCGCGTGGACAGGGCCACGGACGCGCCGTCGGGGACGTCGGCCGCGTAACCGATCCGGCCTAGTTCTCCCACATCGCCGCAGCGATAGGGCTCGGACAGGACGGTGCGGGGCCCGGCCTCTTGTTCGGCGTCGTAGACGAGTTCCACCTCGTTGAGCCCCATGCGGAAGCCGTGTTCGGATTTTTGGATGTCGATGCGGACGGCGGCCGTCTCGATGGGCTCGAAGGGGTGATCGCGCCAGCCGGTGGCGGTGTTACCTTCGACAGTGGCCACGGGTTTCCAGGCGCCGTCGGCCTCGCAGGCGATGGAGTAGTCGACGCTGCGGTAGTAGCCGGCGTCGAGCTGGTGGTAGATGCGGACGCCCGTCATGCGGACGGGCTCGCGGAGGCGCAGTTCGAGCCAGGCCGATTCGGGGCTGTTGCGGAGGGTTTGCCAGAGGCCCTCGGGCTCGGAGGTATCGCCATCGACGGCGTTGAGGGCGGGCCAGCGATCGGGCTCCTCGGAACTGGCGATCACGGCGATCTCCGAGAAGGGCCGGCGGCCGTGCCAGCTCCATCCGTCGGGGATCTCGGGCGCGGCGGGCGCCGCGAGGGTTGAGGCCGAAGCCAGCACGATGATCGCGCTGCATACGATGCCGCAACGTGCTTTCATAACTGGGATCCTCCGTTGCGAGTAGGCGCTGCCGGTTCGTGGGGCCAGTGTATGCGCGAGGGCACGGGAAAACAAACGTTTCTGGGGTGTTCTTGGCCGGCGGGCGGCGGCGGGCGATGCGGCGCGTCAGTGGAAATCGCGGCTTTTGGCGGCGTGAAGGCGTTTGTCTATGTCGGGACGCCAGAACTTCTCGACTACAAGGTGGGCCACATCGGATTGAAGCTGGAGTTTGCCGCTCACCCCGAGGAAGGACTGTGTCTTCGCGAGGAGTTCGTATTCTCGATAGACACGTTCCCAGATCACGAGATTGACGAAGCCGCTCTCGTCTTCCAGCGTCATGAACACCACGCCTTTGGCCGTGCCGGGGCGTTGGCGGCATATGACGATTCCCGCATAGCGGACGCGGCTTCCGTTCGGCAACCGGCGGATCGTTGCGGCGTCGGGCAATCCTTGTTGCGTGAGGGCCTCGCGAACTACGGCGAGGGGGTGGCCGCGGGGGCTGTGCCCCGTAAGGGCGTAGTCCCACTGAATCGTTTCGAAGGCGTCCAGGGGGGCAAAGTCCACGGGGGCTTCCACGGATGGCAGGGCGAGGGCGCTGTCGGGCTCGGGAAGCGCAGCGAGGGCGTCCCAGAGGGCGTCGCGCCGGCCGGCCTTGAAACACTCGAGGGCGCCGCTCTCGGCCAGGCGCGTCAGGGCGCCTCCATTGAGGCCCGTCCTGAACGTGAAGTCGTCGAACGACGCAAAGGGTTTCATTGCCCGCCGCGCCGAGACGCGCTCGGCGTCGTTTTCGCTCAGGCCTTTGACATAGCGCAGCCCGATGCGGACGGCGAAGCCTTCGCCGCTGCCCGGGGCGGGTTCGAGGGTGCAATCCCATTGGCTGCGTTGGACATTGACGGCTTTCACGAGCACGCCGTGCCGTTTGGCGTCTTGCACCAAGGTATCGGGGCTGTAGAAGCCCATGGGCTGGGCGTTCAGCAAGGCGCACAGGAAGGCGGCGGGGTGGTGGCACTTCATCCAGGCGGTGGCGTAGGCGATGAGGGCGAAACTCGCGGCGTGGCTCTCCGGGAATCCGTATTCGCCGAAGCCGCGAATCTGTTCGAACACGCGCTCAGCGAACTCGCGTCCGATGCCTTTGCGCATCATGCGGGGGATCAGGCGTTCGCGGTGCCGCTCGATACGCCCCGATTTCCGCCACGCGGCCATGTCGCGGCGGAGTTGATCCGCTTCCCCCGGGGTATAGTCCGCGGCGACAATCGCAAGCTGCATCACCTGTTCCTGGAAGAGCGGAATGCCGAGCGTCTTTTCCAGGATAGGCCTGAGACAGGCGTGCGGATAGGTGACTTCTTCCTCGCCGCTTCGCCGCCGCAGGTAGGGGTGCACCATGCCGCCCGTGATCGGGCCGGGGCGTACGATGCTCACCTCGATGACGAGATCGTAATAATTCGCCGGTTTGAGCCGCGGCAACATGGCCATTTGCGCGCGGCTTTCGATCTGGAACACGCCGGCGCTGTCGCCTTGCCGGATCATGGTGAAGGTGGGGGGATCGTCCGGCGGGATCGTGGCGAGGGTATGGGTTTGCCCGCTGCTCTCTTGGATCAAGTCGAGGGTACGATGCACGACGTTGAGCGCGCCCAGGCCAAGCAGATCGACTTTGAACAAGCCCAGCTCTTCGACGTCTTCCTTGTCCCACTGGATCACGGTCCGATCGGGCATGGTGGCGTTCTCGATGGGCACCAGGCGCGACACCGGCTCATGGCCGAGCAGGAACCCTCCCGGATGAATGGACAAATGGCGCGGGACGTCTTCGATGAGGCGCACGATGCGCAGGAGGTGTTCATATATGGGGCATGCGGGATCGAGGCCGGCCTGGGCAAAGACGGCCTCGGACGGGACTTCGTAATGGGACACGAATTGTGCGAGGCGTTCGAGCGTACTCTCCGGCACGCCAAGGGCCTTTCCTACGTCGCGCACCGCCGATCGTGCGCGGTAGCGGATGAAGTTCGCCACCATGGCCGCGTGGTCTCGTCCGTATTTTGCGTAGACGTGTTGAATCACCTCCTCGCGCCGGTTGTGCTCGATATCGAGATCGATATCCGGCGGTTCGGCGCGTTCTTTGGAGAGAAATCGTTCGAACAACAACCCCATGCGCACGGGATCGACGGCCGTGATGCCGAGGCAATAACACACGACGGAGTTGGCCGCCGATCCGCGCCCCTGGCAGAGGATGTTCTTGTGGCGGCAATAGGACACGATCTCGTGCATGGTGAGGAAATAACCTTCGTACTCGAGGGCGTGAATGAGATTCAGTTCTTTCTCGATTTGGCGTATCACGTCCGGCGGCGCGTTGCCGTTGTAGCGGGATTGCGCGCCTTTCAGCGTCAGATCGCGGAGGAATTGGGCGGAGGTCGTGCCGTCGGGCAAGGGTTCCGACGGATAGACATAGCGGATCTCTTTGAGTGAGAAGCGGCAGCGGGCGGCAATCTCGACGGTGCGCGCGATCGCGCGCGGCTCGTCGGCATAGAGCGTGCAAAAACTCTGGGGCGAACGCAGGGCGTGTTCCGCGTTGGGGTAGATGATGCGTCCCGCGGCAGGTAAGGCGACATTGTGGCGGATGCACGTCAGCACGTCCTGCAACTCGCGGCGGGGGGGCGCGTGATAGAGCGTCTCCATGCCCGCGGCGAGCGGCATCCCGTAGCGTTCGGCGCGTTGGCGCAGGCGATGCTCGATCCGGGCGTCGCCGCTTTCCCGGTGGCGTGTGAGCAAGGCGTAGAGGCGGTCGCCGAAGGCGTCGCGCAGGGCGCCGGCCATGGGCCTGGGTTCGGCCTCGCCGGCGAGCGAACTGCGCGCACCGCCCCACAGGGCGATGAGGCCTTCGGCGTGCTCGCAGACTTCCTCGACGCCGACGTGGCTCATGCCTTTTGCGGAACGGAGGCGTCCGCGCGAGATCAGGCCGCAGAGGTTTGCGTAGCCTTCGCGATCGATGGCGAGCACGATCAGCCGCGAATCGTCAAGCAGGGCGATCTCGGAGCCGACAAGGAGGTGGACGCCGAGTTCTTCGGCGGTTTTGTGGGCCCGCACGATGCCGTACACGCCGTCGCGGTCGGTCAGGGCAAGGGCATGGATGCCCATGCGATAGGCTTCTTCGATCAATTCGTCGGGATGGCTGGCTCCTTCGAGAAAGGAGTAGACGCTCTTGCACCAAAGGGGCACGTAGGGACGCTCTGGGCCGCCCGGGCTCATTGCACTTCCCCCTGCAGAAACCACCGGCGGCGTTTGAGATCGTGGTAAATCCACAGCCAGCGCCCGTCTTGCGTGCGGGCGTAGTAGTAGGCGCGGGACACGTCCTGTGCCCACCAGCCGCCGGCGATCACCTGGGGCCCGACGATCTCTTCGACGGGGCCGTCGGCGATGCGGGCGAGAATCCACCCGTCCGGCTCGCGGCGGCCGCGGGGCGGCAACTCGATGGGGGGGGTGTACACGCGGCGGATCAGGGGCGCCATGGCGGGGCCGGCGGGTTTGGGCAGGGGAAGGTGCTGCAACCGCTCCCAGGTGTAGCGGGCCTCTGGAAGATGCCTGTCCTGCAAGCGCGCGACGCACACGGCGTCATCGCCGAACTCCGCCCGGACTCGTGTGAGGGCCTGATAGACGGCGTCGAGGCTTCCGCGCGGGGCGTCGTGGAACAAGGTGAGCTGATGCTGGGACGCCATGACGCCCGTCGCGTGCAGTGCGAGTTCCACGACGCCCGTAGACAGGGGCAGCGTGTCCATGCGCAAGCGCAGGAGGGCGATGAGTTGTTTTGCATCGAGCGTGGGGGTGGCGGGCGTGATTTCGGTGTGTTGCTCGCTGCGATCATCGAGCACGAGGGATACCCGCAACGACGTCAGCTTTTGGTGGCGCGCCGCCAATTCGGCCCGCAGCGGCTCCAGCAGGAGGGCGCACTGGATCTGCAGGCGATCCAGGTTTTCTTCGGGGTAATCGAGCGTCATCGCGGATTCGACGGCTT
>JAFGTL010000617.1 GCA_016934125.1 Candidatus Hydrogenedentota bacterium | reverse complement strand
GCACATCCTGGAGCGCGTGCCGGATCCGTTTATCCAGAAGTATCTGAAATGCGTGGCCGTCCACATCTGCACGCTGCCCATCACGCAGGTGGCCTCCGTGGCCGTGGCCATCTACGCCTACTTCCGGTTCGGCGAGTCGTGGGAGGAGAGTGGCGCCTACGCCACGGCGGTGCTGGCCGCGTTCCAGGTGTTGCCCGTCTCGCCGGGATCCTTCGTGCGCGGCACGTACGTGCTGTATCTCATGATCAAAGAGCGCAACTGGCGCAATTACTGGATCGCGGCGCTCGTGTCCTACTGGCACTACATCGGATACCTGGGATTCCCGTTGCAGATGGTTACCGAGTTCCCCGCGCTGGCCCGGTTTATGGCCGGGCGCTGGGCCACGCGGATGGTGGGGTTCATTCCGGTGTTCGGCGAACGCGGCGCGCTCCTCGAACACTGGGTGTTCGACGCGTTCTTCAACATCCCGCTGACAATCCGGCGGCGGTTCGGCCGCCGCAAGGGCGCGCCCGGCGCCTGAGCCGGCCGCTGCAGGAGGTTCGTATGCCGACGATCAGCGTCATGACCTTCGTGTTCAACCGCGCCATCGCCGACGGCCAGCTCACCCATCTCGGCATGCTGGCCGCCCTCGACGAGGCCGGATTCGACGGCGTCGAACTGCCCTCGACGCCGTTGCTCGACGATCCGCAGCTTCGCGGGCAATACGCGTCATTCCTGGCCGGCTCGCGGCTGTGCGTGGCCTGCATCGACGGGATGTGCAACTTCGTCGCCGCGGACGCGGCCGCCCGGCAGCGGGGCGTCGACGCGCTCCGGGCCGCCATCGATCTTGCCGCCTTGTTCGAGTGCCCGATCGTGCTCGCCGCGGGCAGCCGGTTGGCCGACGGGATCGGGCCCGATGATGGCCGCGCCATGATCGCCGACGGGCTCAACGCGTGCCTGCCCGCCGCGCGCGACGCCGGTGTCACCCTCGCCATCGAGGACTTCGGCGTCGCGCCCACGCTGCAATGCAGCGCGGCCGACTGCCTCGCCGTGCTCGACGCGGCGCCCGGGCTTGCATTCGTGTTCGACACGGGCAACTTCTACTTCGCGGGCGAAGACCCCCTGCCCAATTTCGAACTGCTCGCCCCACGCACCTGTCATGTCCACTTCAAGGACTGGATGAAGAGCGATACGCCCCAGATCGCCGATGTGTCCGGCGCGGCCCTGGGCGCCGGGCTCATCCCGAACCGCGCGTTGCTCGGCCGGTTCCAGGCGGACACGGCCGTCGACAGCCTCTCGCTCGAAGTCGGCGCGCCCGGGCCGATCCTCGATGCGGTAGTCCACGATCTCGCCACGCTGCGCTCCTGGCTCGCGTAGGGGGCGCCCCCGAGGCGGCGCCCCGAGGGGCGCGCGTCAGTCGGCGAAATCGGCGGACTCCACCAGCTTCCACGTGTCGCCGCCATCGGGCGACATGATAAGCGCTCGCCGCGAGCCGAAGTGATCGGTGCGGTAGAACCAGAAGGTCGTCCAGTAGTCGTAGGAGAGGAAGAGGCGGCCGGCGCGATCGATGGTGAGCCGGTGGTAGAAGACGCTGTACTCCGAGAACGCGGGGAGGACAAGAGGCCGTGGCTCGCTCCAGGGCTCGCCGGGGCGCTTGCGCATGTAGGCGAGCACGGCGTGGGTGCTGGCCGGAAACCGGCCCGTATCGGCACGCCAGAGCCGGAACACGACGTGGAGCGTGTCGTCCCGATCGCACACCATGCCGATATACGTTTGCCGCAGATCGGGGCCCATGTCCTCCGGCTCCGTCCAGCCGCCGGCTGCGGTGTTGGGCTCGAGCGAGCGCGCGTACTTGAAGGTGCGGCCGTGGGTGCCGACGAGGACGTGGAGGAACCCCTTGCTGTCGATCGTGATGCAGGGCGTGTTGTGGACGTCGTTGGGCGGCGGGCCGTAGCCGACGAGGGCGGGCGCATCGACCGCGCCTGTCTCGCGATCGTATGTCGCCACGAACGTGGGCACCCCGGGCACCTTCTCGTCCGGTTCCGTTGCCTCCGCCCACGCCACGTGCACCTTCGGGCCGCGCGAGACGATGGACGATGGCGCGCCCGAATGCAGGGAGATGCCGAGGCATTTCTTCGAGAGCAGGATGGGTTCGCCGAGATCGATGGCGCCTTTCTCGTCCCGTGTCGGCACAAACAGCGCGAGATCGCACAGGCTCCGCCACATGAGCTTGGGATCCTTGGCCGTGCGGATGATGCGCACGAATGGCGGGGGGCCGTCGGGCACGTTGTGGCCGGAGAACTGCTCGATGTCGAAGGAACGGCCGCCCGGAATCGGATACGCGGCGAAAGTCCGGCCCCCGTCCTGTGAGTACAGGTAGGCGTTCGTGCCCCCCTGATCCGCAATGAGGCACATGCCGTTCGTGCGATCGAAGGCCACCTTGGACACCCGCGGCTCGAACCGGCCCGTCGTGCCGTCGGGCAGCGCGGACACCGCCGTGTTCTGCCACGCGCCGTCGCGCAGGGCGGTGACGCCGTTTGCGCACATGACGGGGCGGTTGTCCAAGTCGAAGTACGGTTGGGGAGACACCGGATAGTCGGGCAGGTAGCCGAACTGCTCGTTCTCGTGCCGGTAGGGTTCGAGCACAATGGGCATGGCGAGGGGCCTCGATGCCGGGGCCGCGCCGCGCCGCAGTTCGAGCGTCGAATACGTCGAGACGCCCGAATCGTCCAGTGGCGTAGCGCGGAGATGGCAGATCCGCGCATCCTCGCCTTCGGGCACCCGGTAACGCACCGCAACCGGCTCGGACTGGCCCGGCGCCAAGGCCACCTCGCGGGCGGACAGTTCCACGGGCCAGTCCGCATCGCCCGGGAACTCGATGCTCAGGCCGACACGTTTGGCGTCCGTGCCGTTGTTGTGGACACGGAACTCGATGGCGCCTTCAGCGCCGGGCTCGGCGTAGACGATGCGGCTGTATGGCGTAAGCAGCCACCGGTTCTCGTGGAAGGCGAACCAGGACTCGAGCCGGGGCGTCCACAGCGAGAGATCGGCGAATCCGTCCGGGGCGTCCGCCCATCGCGTTACCCCGTCGATGTGCACCGTGGCCTGGAACGCCGGCAGATGGAGCCGCCACGGAATCGCGTCCGGCTCGGCTCGCGGGGAAAACGTGTGGGACGCGGTGCCGTCCGCGTCCACGGCCAACGCGGCGATTTCCGTGCCGTGCGCGTCGAACACGGCCGGCGCGGCAACCCCCTGCGGCAGGCCCGTCACTTCCATGGCGAATTCGCCCGGTTGGGGCAAGAAACACACGTCGCCCGGCGCATCGGGGCTGAGCAACACGAGGGGTTCCTCGTGGGGCGCATCGCGGTGCCCCCGCGACGTTTCCACGAGATACCGCCCGCAGTTCGTCCTGAACCCCCAGGCAATCCCGGTGCCGTAGCGATCCTCCGTCACCGTCACGTTCAGCCCGTAGATGCCCGGGCGCGCAACCGTCGCCGCGAGGCGGACGCGCTGCACCGGCCCGGGCCCGCTCCCTTTGCCCTGGCCGTCATCGGGCAGCCATTGCTCGTCGATCACCCGCCGATCCGGCCCGAACAGGATCGCCCGGAGGTGCGTATTCTGATTACTCCGGTTCAGATCGGCCTTCTCGATCTCCACCCAGAACTCGCCGGGCTCGGCCAGGAAATACACGCCGCCGCACCCGCCAAACCGGACATCCGTGCCCCCTTCCGCCGGCCCGGGCGCCGGCGCCGCATCTGAACTGCCGGCAAGGAGCGTCATCGACAGCCCGGCGAGCAGGCCGCCCATCCGTTGAGTCGTTCCCATCCCGCAACCCTCCTGTGCACGTGTCTCGCGTCGCTCGCCACCAATCTATAGGGGGGTGCCGCGCATTGTCCAATGCGCTGCGGCTCGGCCGGAACGGGCCGTGAACAACCCGGGGCTCCTGGTAGGGTTGCGCCCGCCTGTGATACAATCCGCCCGT
>JAFGTL010000616.1 GCA_016934125.1 Candidatus Hydrogenedentota bacterium | reverse complement strand
CTCCTTGTGGTGTATATGCTATTATACACCAAAAGGCGGCAAACTCACCACTTCTTGCTAAAACCCTCGCTCGTGACGCAGGCCCGGGCCGTGCGGATCCCTTGACTTTGTTTCGGGCGCTGTGATACATTCCGCGCCTATTACGGGAGTACCGGATAGTGTCTGAGAGTACGGAAACCCAGAAATCCAAGTCCAGCAAGAACCAGTACAAAGACACGGTCAATCTGCCCAAGACCGACTTCCCGATGCGGGCGAACCTGCCCGAACGCGAGCCCGAGATCCTGGCCCGGTGGGACCAAATGGACCTCTACGGCCGCATGCGGAGCCAGTGTGCCGGCCGCCCGAAATTCGTCCTCCACGACGGCCCGCCCTACGCCAACGGCGAGCTCCATTCGGGCCACGCCCTCAACAAGGTCCTCAAAGACCTCGTGGTCAAGTCGAAGCAGATGGCCGGGTTCGACGCGCCCTACGTGCCGGGCTGGGACTGCCACGGCCTGCCCATCGAGCACAAGGTCGTGAGCGAACTGGGCGACGAGGCTAAGTCGCTCAGCCAGACAGACATACGCCAGCGATGCCGCGCCTTCGCCCTGAAGTACGTCGACATACATCGCGACGGCTTCAGGCGGCTCGGCGTCACGGGTGAATGGGCGAACCCTTACCTGACGCTCAACCCGGCTTACGTGGCCACCATCATCCGCGTGTTCTCCGAGATCTACCAGACCGGCGCCATCTACCGGGGCTTGAAACCGATCCTGTGGTGTGCGAGTTGCGAAACCGCCCTCGCCGAGGCCGAAGTCGAGTACGCCGACCACGTGTCGCCCTCCGTCTACGTGAAGTTCCCCGCAATCAAGCCCATCCCGGGCGTGGACGGGCCAGCATCGTACGTAATCTGGACGACCACGCCGTGGACGCTGCCCGCCAACCTGGCCATCTCGCTGCATCCGGACTTCGAATACAGCGCCGTGAAGGTGGGCGATGAGACGCTGATCATGGCGACGTTCCTGGCGCCGGCGGCGCTCGAGGCCTTTGGCGTGTCGAAGTACGAGACGGTCAAGAAGTTCACCGGTAAGGACTTGGAAGGGCTCAGCTACCGGCACGTGCTGTTCCCCGAGAAGGAATGCCCCATCATCCTCGGCGAACACGTCACCCTCGAGGCCGGTACCGGTTGCGTGCACACCGCGCCGGGCCACGGCCAGGAGGACTACGTGGTCTGCGCGCGCTACGACATCGCCCCGTTCTCGCCCGTGGACGATCAGGGGCGGTTCACGGACGAGGTGCCCGCCTACGCCGGCCAGCGGGTGTTCGATGCGAACAAGCGCGTGCTCGAGGACTTGGCCGCGTCGGGCGCCCTGGCTCACTCCGAGGATTTCGAGCACAGCTACCCCCATTGCTGGCGCTGCGGCAATCCGCTGATCTTCCGCGCCACACCCCAGTGGTTCATCGACATGGAACACGACGGGCTCCGCGAGAAGGTGCTGGCGGGCGTCGACCAGGTTCGGTGGATCCCCGACTGGGGCAAAGAGCGCATCTACTCCATGATCGCCCAGCGCCCGGACTGGTGCATCAGCCGCCAGCGGGCCTGGGGCGTGCCTATCCCCGTGTTCTACGGCAAGAAGAGCGGCGAGGTGTACGCCACGCCCGAGAGCTTCACGAAGATCGAGGAACTGGCCCTCTCGGCCGCCGACGGAATTGATCGGTGGTTCGACATGCCCGCGTCGGAACTGGTTCCGTACGGGGCGTCGTGCGCCGAGTCCGGCGAGACGGAGTTCGTGCAGGAGACCGACATCCTCGATGTGTGGTTCGATTCCGGCGCGAGCAACCGGGCGGTGTGCGAGGTGCATCCCGACCTGACCTGGCCCGCCGACCTGTACCTCGAAGGGAGCGACCAGCACCGGGGCTGGTTCCAATTGTCTCTGATCCCGACCGTGGCCGCGAAGGGCGAACCGCCCTATCGCCAGGTACTTACCCACGGATACGTGGTGGATGGTGACGGCAAGGCCATGTCCAAGAAACTGGGCAACTACGTCGGGTTGCCCGACCTGCTGTCCACGTACGGCGCCGATATCGTCCGGTTGTGGGTGGCCAGCGAGAATTACCGGCAGGATATCCGGATATCGGACGAGATCCTTACGCGCCAACGGGATACGTACCGGCGGATCCGGAACACGTTCCGCTTCATGCTCGGGAACCTGGGCGACTTCGAAGCCGGGCACGCGGTGCCGGCGTCGGAGATGTGCGCTCTGGACAGATGGGCGCTGCACCGGATGGAACTGCTTCGGGCGCGGGTAGTTAAGGCCTACGAAGACTATGAGTTCCACCAGGTGTACCACGCGGCCCACAACTTCTGCACCGTCGACATGAGCTCGTTCTACCTCGATGTGTTGAAGGATCGACTTTACACCTTTGCGACGGACTCGCCCGAGCGGCGGGCCGGGCAGACGGTGATCGCGGGAATCCTCGCGGATCTCCTCAGGCTCCTCGCTCCGGTGCTGTCGTTCACGTGTGAGGAGGCGTGGCAGTCGTTGCCCGCCCACCTGCGGACGGCCGACAGCGTCCACTTGGCGGCGTTCCCGGAGCCGAAGCCGGACCACCTCCTGCCCGAGAACGTGGCCAACGACTGGGACGACCTCCTGCGGGTGCGGGGCGTGGTGTCGAAAGCCCTCGAAGAGGCCCGGCGCAGCGAACTGATCGGCTCATCCCTGCAGGCCGCGGTCGCAATCGTGCCCGGCGATGAACGGGTGGCCGGTGTCCTCGATTCGTTCCGGGAACAACTCGAAGACTTGTGCATTGTATCGAAATGCAGCATCGAACCGGTTTCCGACGACGCACGCGCCGCCGAGGACAAGGTGATCGCGCGGGTGGAACGGGCGCCGGGCGCGAAGTGCGTGCGGTGCTGGCACGTCCGGGAATCCGTAGGATCGGTAGCGCAGCATCCTCTGATCTGCCATGTGTGCGCGAAGCAACTGGGAGTGGGTTAGCGAATGAACAAGCGAGACGCCAAGAAGTTCGAGAAACTCCTGTTGGCCGAGCGGGCTCGGCTTTCCTCGGGTATCGAGAAGCTTGAGAAGGACACGTTGTATCAGCCTGTCAGCGACAACAGCACGGACCTCACCAGCCTGGCCGAGGTCGGCACGGACAGCTTTGAACGGGAGACGGCCCTGAACATCGCCAGCGGCGAGGCCGCATGGCTGCGTGAAGTATCGGACGCGCTCAAACGGATCCGGAACGGCGAGTTCGGCATCTGCGAGGGGTGCGCCGCCGAGATTCCCAAGAAACGGCTCGAGGTATTTCCCTCGGCGCGGTACTGCGTCGAGTGCCAATCCAAACTGGAACGGGACGGAACGCTGTAAAGCCCGGTGACAATACACAGAAAACAGCTCGTATGGGTGCTGAGCGTCTTCTTCGTCGTCCTGGCGGCGGACCAGGTGACCAAAGCGTTGCTCTGTCACTACATTCCATACGGGAGCGTGCCGTTCAACGGCCATGAGCGCGACTTCTTCTGGCTCGCCCATGAGCGCAACCCGGGGCTGGTGGGCGGCATGTTTCGCGATGTTCGCATTGTGGCCGCAGTGGCGCCCGTCGTGGCTACGGCTGTGCTCATCTACCTGTTCCGGCACCTCGACCCCCGCTCGACGCTCCAGTCAATCGCCTACGGCATGGTGGCCGGCGGGGCCATCGGCAACCTCGTCGACCGGATCTTCCGGCATGAAGTAGTCGATTTCCTCCAGTTCTATTTCTGGTTCATCCCGTTCAACTTCCCCTGGAAGCTCTACCCCGCGTTCAACATAGCCGATACCAACATCTGCGTCGGCGTGTTTCTTCTTCTCGTGACGTGGTGCAGGGCGCGGCATGACGAGGAACCCCATGCTGCCCACGCTGATTAAGATAGGCCCCGTCGGCATCCATTCGTACGGCGTCATGATGGCCACGGGGTTTCTGGTGGCGCTGTACGTCATGCGCCGGAACGCGCTCAGGGCCGGGCTCGACCCGGACGTCATCGCCGATGCGGCCTTCTGGACGCTCCTCATCGGACTGGCCGGCACCCGCGTGCTCCACATCATCATGCACCCGGAGTATTACTCGTTGGGTGACCCCTTGGGCTGGATAGCGGTTTGGCGCGGCGGACTCGTGTTCCAGGGAGCATTTCCGGTAGGAATGCTGTTTCTGTACTTCTACCTGCGCAAGAAAGGCTTGCCCTACTGGCGCACGCTGGATATTGCCAGTCCGGCCATGGCGATTTGCCATTCTATTGGCCGGATCGGCTGTTTCCTGAACGGGTGTTGTTTCGGCATGCGCACCGACTTGCCCTGGGGCATCCCGTTCCGGAGGGTTCCGTGGGACACGTCGCTGCCGGTCGAGGGCAGCCCGGCGTTCCAACTGCACTGCGTCCAGTACGGGCTGAGCGCCGCCAAGGACCACTGGTCGTTCCCGGTGCACCCGACCCAGCTCTACAGCTCCCTGGCCCTGTTCTTCATCTTCCTGCTGCTCATGTACTTACTGAAGAAACACCACCTGTTCGACGGGTTCGTCATGTGCACCTACGTCGCGGTGTACTCGATATTCCGGTTCTTCAACGAATTCCTGCGCGGCGATCAGAATCCCAGCCATTTCAGCGAGCACCTGTCCGATCAGCAGTTCTTCTGCATCCTCTCCGTCGTGATCGCGGGCGCCTTTCTCGTCATGTTGTGGCGATACTCGAAGCGAGAGGGGCAAGCCGTCAAGCCTGCGTGACTTCCGCCCCGTTCTCCTCGGAGTCTGCATCTCCCACGCGTAGCAGGGCTTGTGCGTTTCCCTACCGTTTCGGAAAATCCCTCTGCCAGGACTCGTACAACTCCTCGAGGCCGCCTCTCAACCAGTAGATCTTGCCGCGGATGGCACGTTTGCCGCGGGGCGGCAGCGGCCCGATGTTCACCACCGCGTGGAGGCAGTCGGCGGGATGATGGTTGGTGATGTGGGTGGTTTGTTCCCAGAGCAACCCGCACACCCACTCGCCTGCGGGATAGGTCCGTGCCACGAGGCCGCAATCGAGGGCGGCTTCCGACATGTCCGGGTTGTAAGGTTCGAGCGGGGCGGCTGACGGATCGCCCCCGGCCCGCGTCTTGTCCCAGTAGACGCCGAGCGGTGTCCGGTAGCCCACGGTGCCGCGTACGGCGGGCATGGCGATCCAGGCGCCGCCGGCATGCACGTAGGACAGGCTCGTCAGCTTCGCGCCCTGATGTTCCTGGGCCGCCCAAAGGTCGTATTCGCTGAAGGCGGGCGTCTCGGCGACGGCCCGGCGCCATTCGCTGTTCGTGGCGCCACCGAGCCGGAAACACTGCTGAACGGCGTACAACTCGTTGAGCCCGGTGTCATGGGTGTCGATCACCCACAGCAACTCGAATCCGTCCGCAACCGGCACGATGTAGTACGTCCAGTCCTGGGGACACCAGCCTGCGGCGCGGATCTCGATCCGGTTGACGAGCACGCCGGGGCGTGCGGCGAATTCCGCTTCGCGGCGTTTGGCGGCCCCTGCGGCCGGCGGATCCGCCACGGGCGGCACCTCGCCGAACCGGTAGGGCTCGTGTTCGTGGAAGCGGTAGCCGATGCGGTTGCCGGGATGATCGCGATGGGTGAACGACAGGAAGGCGCCGTCCCTGTGGAGCGGCCCGGCGGCCGTGGGCACATCCGCCATGGCCAGTTCCATGATGCAGGCAGTCAGATACGCACAACACGCCATCGGACCGTCTCCTCCCCAGTGACAGCCAAGCCTCCCCCACTCGCCCGTTGCCGGTGCAGTCTATCCGGCCGGGCGTGGGGCGTCAACCCATGGGCCGTTGCGCGCGGCTCGGCGTGCGCTATCGTGTCGACACCGCGTCTTCGGGCGCGCCGGCGGCTCTGTCGAACAGCGTTTCGACATCTTGGGGTTTTTCTCCGGCGATGGTGATGTTCTTGCTCCCCTCGCCTTCGACACGAAGCAATGCCGGCACCTGATCCGACACGATGCACCCCTGGAGTTCTGCGCCCGCCACGTTGATGAACCGCACCGGCGCCACCCCGCCCGTTCCCACGTCGAGCGCGTCGATCGCGAGATCGCTGACGTCGTCGCACACTATGGCGGGCCGCTCGTCCCGCTCGCGGACGAGCAGCGTGACATTCCGGAACGCAATGCCCTTCACGTGGCGGCAGTAGAACCCGTATGCCGGAAGCACGCCGAACATTGTGCTTTCGGGATAGGCCTCGGGCCGCTCGGGCACTTCGCGCTGCGCATGATCGGCCGTCCCGCCGCCGTCAAACTCAAGCCGGATGTCCTCGAGCCGGACATCCTCGATCGGGTGCCCGGGCAGGCCCGTGATCGAACACCCGGTGTTCGAGACGCCCTCGGCGGCGATCCGGCTCAATCGCACTCGGCGGAACGTGCCTACGTCCGGCTTGGGCTGATCTTTCACGTACGGCCGCGCGCGGTTGCCGAGGCGAAGGAAGATGGGCACGCTGACGCCGCGGATGGCGATGTCCTCCACCGTCACGTCTTCGAGGCGGCCGCCGTCCACGATCTCGAGGGCGATCCCGGCGAGTCCCCGATCGCGTCCGTAGATGGCCTTGGTTTTGGCGGGCGACGACACCTCGCACGCGGACACCGAGATCCGGACGAACCCGCCGCCGGATTCCGTGCCGAGCTTGATGGCGTTGCAGTGACTGCGCACGACGCAGCCGAGGACCGTCACGTCCTCGCAGGGCCGTTGCGACAGGCTTTTCAGGACGATCGCATCGTCGTCCGAGTCGATGACGCAGCCCAGAATCTGGACGCGGCGGCAACTGTCCACATCCAGGCCGTCGTTGTTGTAGGAGGCGTGATTGAACACGGCGATATCGCGGATGTCCACGTCTTCGCAGAAGCGGTAGTGCTGCATCCAACTCCCCGCGTTCCGCAGGTGGATGCCCTCAATCCGAATACGGCGACAGTTCTCGAAATAGAGCCCCTTCGGGCGATACTTATCCTTCTGCTTGAACGCGTCGCCGTTGATGTCGATCGTGCCGCCGCCACGGATGGCGATGCCCTCGAGATCGTACCCCTCGATGAAGGCACGCGGTTTCTTCGGGGCGGCGCCCTCGGAAGCCGGCGGCAGGTTGTAGTCATCGCGGCTGCGGCTCCCGAGCCACGTGGCCTCGTCATCGAGCAGGATCGTCACCCCGCTCCGAAGCCGAACCGGCCCCGAAAGGAACTTGCCCGGCGGGAAGTAGACGCAACCGCCTTCCTGGGCGCACCGATCGATGGCCTGCTGGATAGCGTGCGTGCAGAGCGAGGCCCCGTCCGCCTGCGCTCCGAACTGGCAGATGTTGTGCCGCGCCGGTTCATCCTGGCCCCTTGCAGCGCGCGCCCCGAGCAGGGCGGCCCCGAGCAGGGCGGCCCCGAGCAACGCATTCACCACGACTCCCATTCCGTGAGTCCGCATACCGCCTCCCTCCGCCGGAAGAGGCCGCACTCACGCGTTCAGGCGTGCAGCCAGCGGCCCCAGCCGTTCGCCTGCTTGATGCTATAGCCCGTTTCCGCCACGTCTTTCAAGCGGCCCTGGGCTCCCACTCTGGATCGCTCGCGCGCCACGCGCCCTGCGGGGCCCGGATCGCTTGAAGGTATTGGCAGGGGAGGCGGGTGTGTGGTATCTTGGGGATAGGCGCAGACGGGGTCATTATGTGGCGGTTCATACACGTGTCCGACCCGCACTTGGGCAGTCAGTCGGACGAACAACTGAATAATGTGATGATCTGTTCGTTGATGCCCGAGGTGATCGGGTGTCTGCGCCGGGATTTGGAGGCGCTCGAGCCGGATTTCCTGTTGGTAACGGGCGATCTGGCCCATGAGTCTACCCGGGACGCCATGTTCGCGGCCCGGGATCTGATGGATTCGCTTGATCTTCCCTACTACCCCACCGGAGGCGAGTACGATTTCGCGTCCCCTGAGGCCCGGGAGTGGTTTCTCGAGGTGTTCAGCAGCCGGCTGCCGGGGGCGGAAACGTATTACTCGTTCACGCACAAGAACCTGCACGTTTGTGTGCTGGATCCGTGGTGGCGGTGGCCGGACGGGGCGCTGTGTCCGTTCCGGTGCACGACGGGCGAGGAGTGCGGGTGGGTGGTGCCGCCGCATCAGTTTGACTGGCTGAAGGCGGATCTCGATGCGCACCGGGCGAGTCCGACGGTGCTGGCGATGCATCATCCGGTGACGCCGACGCCGGAGCGGCTCCAGCGGAACGGGTGCCGGCAGCCGGGGCACGTGGAGAACGGCGATTTGCTGCTCGAGACGCTGGCCGCGTTTCCGCAGGTGAAGGCGGTGTTCTCGGGCCACGTCCACATGAACTATATCGTTCAGCATGAGGGGCTTATCCACGTGGCGTCCAGCGCGATGGCCGAGTATCCCGTCGAATACCGGGAGGTCGTCGTCGCGGACGATCACCTCGAGATCCGTACGCTGGGATTGAGCGAGGCCCTGTTCGCTACCCAGTCTCTCATCGAGGGGAATGAATGGGTGGCGGGCGAGGAGCAGGATCGAGCGATTCGGATCGACTTCTAGGGGCGCCGGCCCGAGGGGTAGGAAGGGCGCCCATCCACCGTATCGCGTGAGATCGTGACGCGTCGCTGTCAACGGGTTGATGAAAGGAGGAAGGATGAAGGCATCTCGCTGGTTGGTTCTGTGGACGATGGCGGCGGTCCTGTGGGGCGTGGCGGTTGTGGTGGTGTGCGGCGCGGGGACGGGCTGGGCGGCTGAGGAGGCCGGGGGCCTGACCGCGGTACAGCTGTGCGACACCCAACTCGGGATGGGCGGATACGAGCACGATCTGGCGACGTTCAAGTTGGCGGTTCAGCAGATCAATGCCATGAAACCCGATCTCGTGTTCATCTGCGGCGACTTGGTGAACGATGGCGACAGCGATGAGGCGTTCAAGGACTTCCTCGAGGTCAAGGCCGGGCTGCAGGTGCCGGTGTATTGCGTGCCGGGCAACCACGACATCTCCGGCGCGCCGACGCCCGCGTTGCTTGAACGGTATCGAGATCTCGTCGGGAAGGACTACTACGCCGTCGAGGCGAAGGGATTCACCTTCGTGGCGGTTAACACCCAGTTGTGGAAGGCGCCGGTAGCGGGGGAAACCGAGAAACAGGATGCGTGGCTCAAGCAGACGCTCGAAGCGGCCCGGGCCAAGGGGTCGCCGGTGATCGTGGTGGGCCATTACCCGCTGTTCCTCGAAGCCGCCGACGAGAAAGAGGAGTATTTCAACCTGCCGGTGAAGGTGCGGGCCGAACTGCTCGCCCTGTTCAAAGAGTGCGGCGTTGTGGCGGTGTGGGCGGGCCACACCCACCGGAACGGTGTGGCCGAGTACGAGGGGATCCAGGTGGTGGCCACGGCGACGACGAGCCGGAACTTCGACGGGGCGCCCATGGGCTACCGGGTGTGGCACCTGTCGGGCGAGCGGCCGTACAAGCACGAGTACGTGGCGGTCGACGGGGCGGAACCGCCTGCGGACAAGTAGGTTACAGCGCCGGGTTGGTTTCTATCCGGCCACGCGGGCGTAGAGCAGGTTGCCGTTGGCGGCGAGCTTGGCCACGAGCCAGGGCGCAGGGGCGTTGCCTATGACGCGGAACACGATGCGCTGTTCCGAGAAGGGGGCCACGGCGACGGATGCGCGGCGAGGGTACACGGCGGGGGCCGGATTCGGGGCGAGTTCGGGCCAGCAGGCCGGGGGCGCGATCAGATCGAGGTAGCCCTGTGCGGGGATGGGGGCGCCGTTCTTGACGAGGGCGACCACCTCGTTGCCGGAGCGCTCCGCCGCCACGGTGATCGCCGGCGTCCCCACGGCAAGCGCGCTCATGATGAGCGTGTCCATGTACGTCTGGCCGTCCTGGGTGGTTTGGGCCACGATTCCCGCGGCGCCGGAGGGTTCGCCCTGGCGCAATACCACGATCCGCCGCTCCTCGAATTCGCCCGGGCCGAGTTGGTAGTCGAACTGAATCGGCGCGATGTTCCAGCCTTGCGGGCCGGTGAGCAGCACTTGGCCCTGGATGGCGTGGCGGGCCGAGTTGTTGGCGATGGTGACGGTGGCGCTGGGATCATCCTTCGAGAGGTCGCCGTCGAGGAGGAGCGTGACGCCGTCGGGGCGCAGGCCGGTGGACCGGT
>JAFGTL010000615.1 GCA_016934125.1 Candidatus Hydrogenedentota bacterium | reverse complement strand
GCGGCGCCCTTTTAGGAGCGCTCGTGCACCGGGCCGCCGAGTGCGGCCAGCTTCTTGCGCAGTTCCTGCGGATCCAGCACCATGACGCGCGTCGTCAGGCTGAAGTTGACGCCCAGTTTGCTCGGATAGACGAGCTCGATGTAGAAGGCCCGGTAGCGCCCTTTGCCCTGGGCGATCTGCCCCTCGTACACGCCGTCATGGCTCTTGGACTTGAGCCGCTCCATGTACCACGAGGTGCCGATCGTCTCGAACTGGAAGTCGCGGCCCTCGGATTCGGCGAGCCACAACCGAACCTCGGCGGGCTCGTCCTCGGTAGCCACCCGGAACGTTCCGTCGTCGAGTATCTCCCATGTGAACTTCGGCATGGGCTTGTCGACGAGCAACTTGTGGTAGAACACGCGCAACGTGTTCTGGAAGTCCTCCGCGGAGTGCTCGGGGCTCAGCGCCGTCCGCGGCGTCGTCCAGAGCGGTTCGCCTTGAGCCGGTGTCGCGGAGGCCTCTACCCCCGGCCCTTCCGACGGGCCCACCAACAGCGGATCGCCTTCGCAGGGGGGCATGCCCGGTGCGCAGAACAGGTAGCTGTCCCCCTTCAACTCATTCCAGTACAAGGCCGGGGCGTCCACGGTTCCCAGCGAGTTGCGCGACGTCGGGAGCAACAGCAGCTTCGGCATCGTGAGTCGATCCCGGTAGTGGTAGGGATCGATTATGGCCAAAAGCTTCTCGCCCTGCTCGCTTTCGAGCGCCGGCATCACGCCCGACTCGCTGAACAGCGACAGGAACGGAGACAACTCGCCGCGCAGTCCGACTTGGTGATCCACCTGCTTCTCGATGTTGAGCAGATCGAACCCCACCGGCGCAATACCCACCACGCGGCTGTCGACCGCCCCCGTGAGCCACGTGACGATTCCGTTGGCGGCGCCCGTGAGCACGAAGCCGTCGATAGGCTGCTCGATCTTGAGATCCTCGGCGGCGTACCGCTGAATCGTGTCCATGGCGCGCACCGCGCTTTTCACCATGGGACAGACGATGGGCCACGTGGGATCGCCCGAGTCGAGGAACTGAGCGAAACTCGCCACGGCGAACTCATCGCGGCCCATCTCGTCCGCCTGATCGGTTTCATCGTGGAACCCAACCGGATTCCGCGGAAATCCCTCCATGATCGCCACGATCGATTTCGATGACACCGCGATATCGGCCAAACGCTTCGGAACATGCGAAAGGGGAACGTCGGCCGTGGACAATCCCTCGGCGAACACCACCAGCGCACGGCCCGTGCTGACCTTCTCCGGCGCGATCACCGTCAGCCAGTGCCGCCACACCGGCGGCTCCACCTTGTCCGCATGCCACGTCTGCGACGTCATGTCGAGCACGTAGGCCGTGTAGCCTTCCCCGGCGATCTCCGAGTGAAGCATGTACATGTAATTGTCGTCGGACGCCTGGACATAGTCCAACAGCGGCGTGTCGCTCAGGATCGTGGGCACACCGATGGGCAGCGCATCCTTCGCATTCGGGCTCGCCACCATCAACACACCCACAACCACCACGACGGCGACACCGAGGGCGGCCGCCTTGACGGGCCACCCCTGTGCCGCGATCCGCTCCTTCCACGAACGCCCCCGCTTCCGCCCGGCTTCCGCCGCCGGCGCGGGCTCCTGGGCCGCCGGCAGTTCGGCAGAGATGTGCGCAACCGGGGCCTCCTCAGCCGGGGTTTGCTCAATCGGAGTCCCAGCAACCGGGGCCTGCTCAGCCGGCGCCTGCTCGACGGGGGGCTCTTCGGCCGGGGCCTGCTGGAACACGGCCTCCTCGAACGTCTGCTGCTCGGCCACATCCGGCTCGGGGGCGGGCTCGGAGGGCTCACGAATCACGGAGTGAACGGAACTCCGCCTGGGCGGCAGCTTGGCCAACTCCTCCGAACTCAGTTCGACGGTTTCGGTGCGCTGGCGCTCAGCGGATTCCCGGAGGCCGTCGCGGATGATCCGGCGCAGGGCGCGGGCAAGCTCCGCGCCCGAGGCGGGCCGCATTTCGGGCTTCTTGGCCAGACACCGCATGATCAGCCGCTCGAGCGCGACCGGAATGGAGGGTTTGAGGAGCCGAACCGGCGTGGGCGGCGAATCGGTGTGGTGCCGGAGCAGGGCCAGGTAGCTTTCCGCCTCGAATGGCAGCGAGCCGGTGGCCATTTCGTAGATCATGATGCCCAGAGAGTACAAGTCGGACTGGGGAACGGCGTTCAGGCCCTCGCACTGCTCCGGAGACATGTACGCCGGCGTGCCGAGGACGTTGTTCTCGCCGGTCAGTTGGGTGACGGAACCATCGAGGAGACGGGCGAGGCTGAAATCGCTCAGCTTGACCTGCCCATTCTCGTCGATCATGACGTTGGTGGGCTTCACGTCCCGGTGGATGATGCCGGCCTTGTGGGCGACGTCGAGCGTCTCGGCGATCTTGGCCGCGATCTCGAGCTTCTCCTCCAACGTAAGATTCGGGTGATTCTTGAGATACACGTCGAGAGTCGGCCCCGACACGCGTTCCATCACGAGGGCCATTCGCCCGTCCTGCTCGATGACGTCGTGCACCTGGACGATGCCCGGATGCTGGAGCCGGGCGGCACTGCGCGCCTCCCGCAGGAAACGGGCTACGCGGGTGGGCTCGGATGCATGATGGGAGTGCAACACCTTCAACGCAACCTCGCGCTTCAGCCGCGTGTCGAAGGCGCTGTAGACGATGCCGAATCCGCCCTCGGCAATCTTCTCCCGGATCTCATAGTGCCCGATCCGGTCGTATTCTACTCCGCTCAGTTCGTTTGCCACTTCCAAGCACAGTCCCAGAGGTTATACAGTGTGCCCCAATTCTGCCAGATATTCTCTCTAACTTCTATACCCTAAAGACGAAAAAGGTTTCCGTTACTTCAAGTCAATTATGGACTTCCGTCAGAAACGGCCCCCCCGCGCAGGCACGGCAACAAACGCCAACGCGGCGTCGGGCAGGCCGCTTCCTCTCTGCTCTGCCCTCCTCCATATTCTACAAATAATCAATGAAATTTTTCACATTTATATCATTTAATGCCCAATTTGTCCAGAAAAATACATCCGCCGGCCAGCGAACCGTCCCAAACCCACTTCGACTCCCGGGTGCTGGTCTCGTGACGGCCCGACTGCATGTCGCGGGCTCGGGCAGAAAACCGTGGATGATTGTGTACAATTTCAAGTATAATGCGTTTCAGCGCGGGACTGCACCGCGGTTCCGCGTGCGACTGGACGGAGATTGGCCCGTAGCGTAAGGAGGCCGTCATGAACGCCACCAGAAGTCTGCTCGTGTGTGCCATTGTATCGGCCCTGTTCCTGGGCATCGCCGGGGCCGCCCATGCGGACAAGGTTCCCGTGACTTTCAAGAGCCCTCAGGATGTCTCCTGGGTTCACAAGAACAGAGCGTTCGGCAACTACCTCAACATCGAGCGGGTGGCCCTCCCTGAGCCAGCAGCGGCCGCGTCGGCCAAGGCGGACGCGTCCGGGCCGGCGCCCGCCCCCACCTTCGATCCAATCCTGTTCGATCTGGACAAATCGGAGCTCCGCCCCGATGGCATCCAGATCGCCGAGAAGGTGCTCGCCTACCTCAAGGCCAATCCGGCCAAGGCGGTGACTGTCGAAGGCCACTGCTGCGATCTGGCCAGCAATACGTACAACATGACCCTCGGCCAGCGCCGTGCCGACTCCGTGAAGAAGTACCTCGTCGATCGGGGCATCGAGCAGTCCCGCATCGCCACCAAGTCATGCGGAGAGGAACAGCGCGTCACCACCGACGAGGCCACGCGTCATTTGAACCGGCGCGCCATCGTGATCGTGCGCTGCGCGGCGGGCCAGAAGTAACCGCCTTCCATCCAGCCCAATCGCCGGGCGGGACGCCTACCTGTGCGTCCCGCCCGTTTCACTTTCAGGCGGAATCCCCCCCCGGACCCTCAACCTTGGCCGCCGGGCACCCGTTGGAGTAGGATGGACGGAGGGATGCCGCGGGGGCATCGAATGGGAGGACGCAGAATGAACTCGCCTCACCACAAGCATCATTGCGGCTGTTGCGCCATGTCACGGCGCTGCTTTCTGGCGGCGACGGGGGCCGCGCTGACGGCACCGTACGCAGCCGGCGGGAGCGCGCCCGATCCGGACGGATTGGGCGAGTACATCGAACTGGAGGACTTCCGGCCACGGCCCACCGTGCGGATCCTGGGCGCGGTGGTTCGCTACAAACCGCCCTACTGGCTGGGTTGGCCGGGCACG
>JAFGTL010000614.1 GCA_016934125.1 Candidatus Hydrogenedentota bacterium | reverse complement strand
GTCAACTCTTCAACCCGGGAGTGCGCGCGTTCGAGCATGCTCACGGAATCGTCGGGGCCGCCGCCCTCGCGGGCGGGCGTGCAGTCGAAGAGGCCGTTCGCGAAGAACTCGCCGCCGTGCAGGTGGGTGAGGGTGAGTTCGTCGGCCAGGAAATGGCCGCCGGGGCCCGCCTGCCGGAGGCTGTCGAGGCCGAGATGCGCGTCATCCGTGTCGATGCCGCGCTGCAGGAAGCGAACCGCCTCCATCCAGGCTTCCTGAATCACCATCATCTCGGCCGACATGCCCATGGCCGTGTAGCACGAGCCGAATCCGGCCAGGATGTCCGCGCCCGAGGCGACGGCGGCCAGCATGAAGAGGATGCCTTCCATACCGTTCTGCTGATCGTAGCGGAACGTCATCGTGCCGCCGCACTCGCCGAGGGCGGGCAGGCCGCAGGCCTTGGCCAGTTGCACCGAGCCCGCTTTCCAGAGGACTTTGTCGAGCGTGTAGTACAGATCGCGGCCGGAGCGCATGTCGGTCACGGACGGGCCGAAGGCGTGGAGCACGGGATGGCCGGGCTTCAGGATCTGCATGAGCGCGGCCATGATCAGGTTCTCGGCGTGGCCCTGGAGGAGGGTTCCGGCGAGGGTGTAAGGCGAGGTGCTGCCCGCCATCGGGCAGATGGTGGGCTGGATGGGCGCGCCGTACTCGGCGGCCAGGCGCATGAGATCGACGTTGATCCCGGTTACGGTGAGCGGCGACACCACCGCGGCCATGATGGTGAACAGGGGCGCGGCGGGCTCGGCGTCGCGCGAGAGAATCCGCACGATCTCGATCCATTGCCGGTTGCTGTCCACCTCGGCGGGCACGAAGTAGTAGTGTTTCGCGTGGTGGAGGAGGTGGTGCTCCCAGGCGCGCAGGCTCGAGGCGGGCCCGGGCACGTCCGTCACCGGGAAGTCCATGCGCGAGATCGCCGCGATATGTTCCATCTTCTGCGCGATGACCGTGTGGCGCCGCAGATCGTCGAGGCAGGGCCGGCGCGGCTGGCGCGTCGCGTAGTCGACGATCCACGGATCGGTGACGATGGCCACGCCCCACGGCTGCCCGCCGCCTACCTCGTAGGTGCGGCCGTCGAGCCCGGCGATGGTGTAGGTGCGCGGGGCGCGGGCGAGCAACTCGTCGAGCAGGGCGCCGGGCATGCGCACACGGCCGGAGGCTTCATCTACGGACGCGCCCGCGGCCGCGCACTGCCGCAGCAACGCTTCATCCCGCACCTCGAATCCGGTGTCCTCGATGAGGCGGTGCGCAGCGCCATTGAGCCGCTCGATCTGGCTGTCGGACAGGACATGTGCGAAGTCCATTCGGCGTCTACTCCTTTTCGTTCAGGCCCATCACTGGTGCTCGATCCGGCGCAGCCGGAACGCAATGTCCCACGCGATGGGGGGCAGTTCGATCTCGAGGCCTTCAGCGCCCACGGTGCAGGTGTCCCGGGCAGTGACTTGGCCTTGAACCGTGTCCCACGTCTCGACGCTCCACGTGCCGGCAGGCCACGAATCGAGCCGGAGTGAGGCGCCGTTCACGGGGGCGGGCTGGAACTCGTCGACGATAATGCTATACCAGGTGTGATGCCGGTTTTGGATCCAGATGAGGCCACCGTCGACGCCCCGAACGGCCCAGCCGCGAAGCGGCGGCTTCGCGCGAAGCCACGGGATTTTGTAGGCGATATAGAACCAGTCGGCACCGGTGTTTTCGACTTTGACGGCGTGCCGGCCGGCGGGGACGCGGACATGGTAGTCGCGGTTGTACTGCGTCAAGTCCGCGGTGCCCTCCATGGCGTCCGGATCGGCGAACTCCTCGTCTCGAACCACTTCGCCGTCGACGGAGATCGCGAGCCGGGCGCCGCCGTGGCCCGATACGCCGCGGATGACGACGGTGAAGGTGGTATCGCGGGGCGCATGGACGTCGAAGGTGACGGGATTGTGCAGATCGGGATGGTTGCGCAGGCCGTGCATGATGCGGGCCAGGGGCGCGTCGCTGTCGAGCGTTCCGTCTTCTGAGATCCGGGCCGTTACGGGCTGATTGAACGGCGCGGGTTCCCAGGAGCCCTGTTCGGGGGTGAGCAGTCGATCGGCCGGGGACGACTCCCATGTCTCGGAGGAGGCGTAGCGGATGTCGACGGGGGCCGCTTCGGCGCGCTCTGCAACGAAGTCGAACCCGTCGAGCCATCGCGCGAAGGCGCCATAGATGGGATAGAGGTTACGCGGCTCGACGTAGGAGTCCCACCACCACGTCATGGGTGTGCCGGCCTGCAGTTGCACGGCGCTGGCGTACAGGCCATTGTGGATGTAGATGCCGTTGGGATCGATCTCGGCGGTTCGCGAGCCGTGGCTGATGCCGTATTCGCCGTGGAAATGGGGCCGATCCCGTGCGGCGGCCTTGGCTCGGGCGTCTTCGTAAAGCCCCGCGGCGATATCCTTGAGGCCATAGTGGTGGGTTTGGACGTATTCGAGTTCGGGCAGGGCATCGAGGCGGGGATCGCCGCTGGGGCCGGCGTGGCTGGTGCCGATCAGGTGCTTCCACGGATCGATTGCGCGCAGGTGGCGGGCCATGTCTTGGTGCCACGCCGTCACACGCTCGCTATCGTACTCGTCGATGATGTCCACCTCGTTCCAGAATTCCCACGAGAACACGCTCGGGCTGTATCCGTACCGCGCCACCAGATAGCGGAGCCGATCGCGGTAGGCGTCGAGCATGGCCGGGTTCGTGAAGTAGTCGCCGGGCCGATCCAGCGGGCCGCCGTTCGCTTTCGTATACGGCGTGTCCTCCCACAACCCGTAGGTGCGCTCTTTGGCGCGGAGGATGTTGAAACTGTCGATACAGAGCATGGCGCCGATGCCGAGCCGCTCCGCGAGTTCGAGGACGGAATCCAGGCGCCAGGCACTGCCCAGATCGATGCCGTCGAAACCGGATTCAGGCGTGTTCATGGCCATGGCGAACCAATGGGGGCTCAACCAGATCCGGCAGTAGTTGCAGCCGTTTTCGGCGTACTTCGGGAGCCATTTATCATAGCTGTATGTGCCGGTTGCGTCGGCCCAGCAGACGTTCGCACCGACGAGGAAGAATGTCTCGCCACGCTCGGTGACGAAGTAACGGTGATCGGTGGGTGTGCGGCGCACCATGCCGGGCACATCGGCGGGGGTGGCCTCGATCAGCACGGGATCCGCCGATACGGTTCCGGTGGCGTCGGTGGCCGACACGACGACGCGGTAGGCGCCGGGTGTCGCGAACGAGAGCCGCACCTGCCATGCGGGCGGCCCCGCAGGCGTGAGCGTCTCATGGCCGTCCGCGAGTGCGCGGGTGTACGGCCGGTAGAGGAATCCGGGAACCGTCCACGGCTCGCCCTCGGGGGGCGTCACGGCGGCGTCCACGCGGATCTGCTCGCTATCGAAGGGGTTCTGATACGTCGCTTCGAGATCGATCGCGAGGGTAATCCGCTGATACACCGGCACGCGGGTGGCGTCCGGGACAACGGACACGATACGCAGGGGCTTCGCCATGGCCATCTCGTCATGCTCCTCGCCGGTTGCGGGGGCCGGGGCCAGAAATGCGAGCCCGGCAAGCAGCGCGGCCGTCAGACGCCATCTTTTCATGTCTGTCTCTCCATGTTCGATGATCAGGAACCGGGTTTCCCTGAGGCTATCGCGTCGAGGGCGAACCGGAGCATCGCCTCGTAGAGCGTGAGTTGGATATCGAGGATCTGCTCGAGATCGACGGCGCAGGCCTTCTCGGAGGTGAGGCCATGGGGGCACTCGAAGGTGAAGACCGTGGCTCCGCTGACGTGGTAGACGGCGCTGGCGAGATTGAACGGCGCGGGGTGGAGGCCGCCTTCGGGCACGACGTTAGGCAGGCCGCCGTGGGGCAGGCCGCGTTCCTCAAGGAGGACGTAGTATGCCGCCGCCAGGGCCCGGGCCTGCTCCTGAACTTCGGTGGTGACATAGGCGGGCCGGAGCAGGGCCGGGGCGGCCTCGAAACTGTGCAGAGACACGGCGAGATCGGGCCCTTCTTCGCGGGCGACTTCGAGCAGGGAGGGCGCCTCGGGCCCCATGGGGGCCGTAAACTCGTCGTGCATGGGATTCACGCCGGCGTCGTTGAAGTAGCAGCCGACGAAGCCGACGCGCGGGCCGGCCATGGGGTGGAGCGCCTTGCATTCGGGCCATCCGCACAAGGAGTCATCGGCCCAGGTGCCCTGCCCCCAGAAGCGGAGGTCGCGGCCATCCATGCCGTACAGCGCGCGCGGCTCGAATCGCGCGATGCCGTCCGGATTGGCGTCGGGCACGATGAGGATGCGGCACTGATCGGCGAGGGCGCGAAGGGCCGGTTGCTCGGTGCCGCGGAGATCGCGGCCGGTTTCGATCACTTCGATGAGATTGACGAGTCCGGTGAGGGCCTCGATTTCATGGCCGTGGACGGGCCCGATGAAGTAGACGACGGGCTTGGTGCGGGCGGATTTGTCGAGGTAGGCGGACGCATCGCGCGCGCCGATGGCCGAGTTGAAGTTGGCGGCACGGGCCACGGGCTCGGGCGTGCCGAAGGCCACCAGGTGCAGGGGGCGTCCGCCGGGCGACCTCGCGATGACGCGCACGGTGCCGCGCTCGATCCGTTCAAGGCGGGCGGCAAGGCCGGCCACGTCGCCGATCCAGAAGGTGGGCAGTTCACGAACAGGAATGCGGGACTTGGCCTCCCGATACGTCATGGCGTCATCGGCGGCGCCGAGGGCGAGGGCGATCATCGCGGCGGTGCAGATACTCATCGGTTCTCATCCTGTCTGTGTCGTTCCAGTTGCGACTTCATTCGGCTGCAGAGGAGCCCGTTTGGCGCTCCACCCAGCCCTGCCACGTGTATTCGGGCGTGGGCCGGGCGCGCTCGGGGAAACAGGCCAAGTCCCGAGGACTCCGGTATACCGCGCCGATATCGACGCAACGCGCGCCGCGCTGGCGCATCTCCGTATCGTAGAGCTCCTCGATGCGCTTCCCGCAGGCGTCCACCCAGTCGCCGTACTTGACGATGCCCTCCGGAATGGGCCGGCGCGCCTCGGGCGGCATGAGGTGCTGTTGCATCCAGGCGGCAGCCGGATGGGTGAGGATGTAGGGGCGGTGGCAGGCACCGGGCACGAAGTGGGCTTCGATGGTGCCGTCCACGCCCGCGTCGGCGAGGATCTGGCGGGCGCCGGCGATGCCTGATCGGACGTGACGCACGAGGCCGGCCCCGTCTTCCTTGGGATCAATGATGGAATCGCGCGTGCCGTTGATGAAAACCGTAGCGGCGTGCGGCGCGAGCAGGGCAGTCATCTCGTCGAAACTCATGATCTCCGCGAACGCCTCGTAGGGCATGCTGGTGCAGTCTTTGCTGTCCAGGCCGAGAACGCTGAACCCCCAGCCGCTGACGATGGCGGCGCGCACGCGCGCATCGAGGACAGCGACGCAGCCGCCGGTGGCGCCGCCGAGCGAGTTGCCGATGGCGCCGAGCCGGGCCGGATCGATCTCGGGGCGCGATTCGAGATAGTCGAGCCCGCGCACGAGATCCCAGATGATCTTGCCGAGGACGAGCCGCTTCAGTTCGGTGCGCACGAAGGCGCGGCGTTCCTCGCTCGTCTTGAAATGGTACATGTCGTGGGCGCGCGTGCCCATCTTGCGCTCGACGTGGCGCTCCTCCTCGCCGATGGTGTCGAGCACGAGGCAGGCGAAGCCGAGCAGCGAGTAGAGTTGCCCCGTATATTGACAGGAGAGCGCCGATTTGGAGCCGCCATGGCCCGCCGCCACGAGGATGCCGGGCACGGGGCCGTCAAGAGGCCTTGGGAGATAGAGCAGGGCGGTGACGCGCGAGCCGGGCTCGCTCGCGAAGGTGACAGGCTCGATGGTGTAGGCGCCGCCATCGATTGTGCGGTGAGTTTCGGCGTCGAGGGGCCCCTTCTCGGCCGGGAATCCGAGGATCCCGGCAATCTGGTGGCGCAGTTGGGCGGCGTGGGGCTCCCAGTTCGTGTCACCCGGCTCCATTGCGACTCCTTCCACCTAAGCGGCACACAGCAAGGCAACGGCAAGCCCCGCCGCGGCGATTCGCGCACCGGTTCCCATCATGGGCCCTTCCCCTCCGCCACACAAGACTCGTCAAGCCCCAGCAACATACCTGCAACGGCGGGGCGCGTCAACCCGGCGCAATTGAACCGCACGGGCGAGAGGGGTAAGGTTGGGGTGGTAGGGCGGGCCGGCATCGCGCCTGCCCATACGGGAGGGGAGGGCTGTCATGTTTCGCCCGTTCACCGCGATCAACGTAATCGTTCTCGTGTTCGCTATCCAGGCTGCCTCTGCCACCGACTGGCCCCAATTCCGCGCTGACGCCGAGCGCAGCGGGTATTCGCCCGATCCACTGCCCGCAAAGCTGTCGTTGTGGTGGGTGTATGAGGCGCCTCCGCCCGATCGGGCCTGGCAGGGGCTCGACACGCGGATGGAGTTCGACCACGCGTACCATGCGGCCGTGGCGGGCGGCACACTCTTCTTCGGCAGCTCGGTGGATTGCGGGATCCACGCGCTGGACGCGGCAACGCGCAAGACGCGCTGGCAGCATGTGACGGACGCGCCGGTTCGGTTTGCGCCGGCGGTATGGGAGGATCGCGTGTTCGCGGTGAGCGACGACGGATTCCTCTACTGCCTCGCCGCACGAACCGGCGAACTCCTCTGGAAGAAGCGGGGCGGCCCGGACACCGACATGCTGCTGGGCAACGGCCGGCTCGTGTCGCGTAGGCCGGCCCGGGGCGGCGTAGCCGTGGCGGACGGGATCGTGTACTTCGCCGCGGGCATCTGGCCCTCGGAGGGTATCTACCTGTACGCGCTGGATGCCGCGACGGGCGAGCCGCGCTGGCTGAACGAGGACTCGGGCGGCATCGAGATGGATCAGCCCCATCCCACGGCCCACGCCAAGAGCGGGGTGTCGGTGCAGGGGTATCTGGTGGTGTCGGGCGGAAGGCTCATCGTGCCGACGGGCCGGGCGGTGCCGGCCGTGTTCGATGCAGCCGACGGCCGGCTCCTCTTCTTCCACCTCCAGGACAACCGCGCCCTCGGCGGCTCGGCCGTCATGGGCATCGACGGGCGGTTCGTGAACAACGGGCTCCTCTTCGACACGGAAGGCCTCCTTGTCGAGGGGTTCCGGACACCCGCCCTGGCCGCGACGCCTGCACACGTCGTCCATTGGTACCGCGACGCCCTGATCGCAACGCCGCGCGAGGCCCTCATCGTCGATGAGGAGGGGCTGGATCGGAAAGGCAAGCCAGTCGTCCGCCGCGTGTGCGGCCAACCGGCCTGGACGGCCGAAGCGCCGGCAGAGGGCGTGTGCGAGGCGATCATCGCGGGCGATTCGGCGGTGCTCGGCCTGATCGACGGCGAAGTGCGCGTCCTGGACATGACGTCAAAGAAGATGGCGTTCACCACGACGGTGGACGGGCGGCCCCTGGGCCTGGCCGCGGCCGATGGGCGGCTGTTCGTGAGCACGGACACGGGCCGGATCTACTGCTTCGGGCCGAAGCGCCGGCGCGGGCCGGCCACGCTCCGCTTGGAAGCGAATGCCGCGCCCTATACGCCCTCCCGGCGCGTTGCCGAGGCGGCCGGGGAGATTGTCCGCCTCAGCGGCGTCTCAGAGGGCTATTGCGTGGATCTGGGCTGCGGCGACGGGCAACTCGCCTTTGAACTCGCGCAGCAGACGAAACTGACGGTATACGCCGTGGACGGGGATCCGCGAAACGTGGCCGCGGCGCGCAAGAAGCTGCAGGCCGCCGGCCTGTACGGCTCGCGCGTAACCGTGCATTGCTGTGCGCCGGACAACACGCCGTATCCGGATTACTTCGCCGACATCGTCGTGTCGGGCCGATCGATGGAACAGGGCGCGGACACGCTGCCGGGGGCCGAGGCGCGCCGCCTGCAACGGCCCTTCGGCGGGGTGGCGTGTTCGGGCGCACCCGGCGCCATGGCCAAGCGCGTGCGGGGGCCGCTCGAAGGGGCGGCCGAGTGGACGCATCAGTACTGCAACCCGGCGAACACGTGCTCGTCGCGCGATGGCCGGATCAAGGGCCCGCTGGCCATGCTGTGGTTCCGCGACAACGATCTCGTGATGCCGTCGCGGCACGGGCGGGGCCCGGCGCCGCTGTTCAGCAAAGGCCGGCTGTTCGTGGAAGGGATGAACGCGCTGCGCGGCGTCGACGCATACAACGGCCGGACGCTGTGGGAGTATCCGCTCGAAGGAATCCTGACACCCTACGATCAGGAGCACCTGGTGGGCACGGCGGGCACGAACAGCAATTTCTGCATGGAAGACGACGTCATCTACCTGGCACAAGGCGGGAAGTGCCTGCGGATCGATGCGATCTCGGGCGAGAAACTCGGCGAGTTCGCCGTGCCGGCCGCGCCCGACGGCGCGCCGCCGGTGTGGGGCTACATCGCATGCGAGAACGGGAGGCTCTTCGGTTCGGTGGCGAATCAGGATCACGTCGTGAAATGGGCATACCGCAAGTCCGACATGAACCACTTGTTCACTGAATCGGATCGGTTCTTCGCCATGGACGCCACGTCCGGCGAGGTGAAGTGGACGTTTGAGCCGGAACACTCGATCCGGCACAACGCCATCGCCGTGGCCGAGGGCCGCGTCTACCTCATCGACCGCCCGCTCGCCGAGGGCGATCGGCTCGATTACGACGCGGAAGCCGCGAAACGCCGCGGCGAGGCGCCGCAGGGGGACAGCGGGGAGGCCGCGCCCACCCGGTTGATGGCCCTCGACGCGGAGACAGGCGAAGTCGTGTGGGATACGGTGGAGAAGGTGTACGGCACGCTGCTGGCCGTGAGCGTCGAACACGATGTGCTCCTCATGACGCAGCAGCACACGCGGTTCAAGCTGCCCTCCGAGCGGGGCGGCCGGATGACGGCGCTCCGCGCATCAACGGGCGAGCGGCTGTGGGAGGCGCCAAGCGATCCCCAGCGCAAAGCGTCGCGGCCCCTCCTCATCGGCCGCACCATCTACAACGAGCCGGGCGCGTGGGATCTGCTTACCGGCAAGCGGCTCGATTTCGACTTGCAGCGATCGTACGGCTGTGGAATCATGGCCGGCTCGCCCAATCTGCTCGTGTATCGCTCGGCCACGTTCGGCTATTTCGATCTGCTCCATAACGAAGGCACCATCAACTACGGCGGGATCCGGCCCGGCTGCTGGATCAACGCGATTCCCGCGGGCGGGCTCGTGTTGGCGCCCGACGCCACCGATCGGTGC
The DNA here is from genome assembly GCA_016934125.1 of Candidatus Hydrogenedentota bacterium. Taxonomy (GTDB): domain Bacteria; phylum Hydrogenedentota; class Hydrogenedentia; order Hydrogenedentales; family SLHB01; genus JAFGTL01. Next base: position 11,426 of record JAFGTL010000614.1, on the reverse strand, counting down.
ACCTGCAGCTACCTGATCAAGGCGTCCATCGCGCTCCAGCCCGGGGCGTGACGTACGCGGCGGTTCCCCGCGCGGATGATGGGCTCGATCGCCCCTCCGGGGCTCGATGAGGTGAGGTTCCCACCGTTGGAAACGGTGGGCTATTCCCGCCTCGTCCCTCCGGGACGCTCCGTCCCGGACGCGCCCTTACGGGACGGAGCGCCCGATGGCGGTGGGGTGCCGGCGCATGCGCCAGGTATCGGCCGCTATCGGCAGGCCCGGGACGCGCCATTCCTGGCGCCACCTTCTCTGTTGCGGCCGAGGGTCAGGTGTGCTAGCCTCACTGTAGGGTAATTGGGGCAAATATGGCGCGGGGCGCGTCATTGGTGCCGCGCGCGTAGGGTGATGACATTATGGACACGCCACATCCACCGCATCCGCAGCGACGTGAAGCGCATCGCAGGATGGGCCTCCGTTATGGCACATTGTCTGCATTCGCCATTCTCCTCGCGGGAGTCTCGGCGTTTTCCCTGCCAGGTTGCGCGGTATTCTCCTACGACGTGTCTGGAAGCAAGATCCTCTGGGGCGAATACGAGCGGGACGCGGAGTATGAAGTGGTGATGGACGTGTTTCTCATCAGGCCCAACGCCGAGTGTAGTATCAATAGCTGCACCGGAAGAAAGGTTCTGTATCACAACCAATTCCTCGCCCTTGTGCCGGAGCGGTGCACTTCACATCTGGGAGGGCAGTACAGTTCTCCGGAGTCCGTGGCGGGTTATTTGGAAGATCCCATCGGGGCGGCGCGCAAGCGATTCGGCACGGGTTTCACGGATGTCGAGAATGTCGTCGGGGTGGTGAAGAAGGGCACGCGAATCCGCTGCACGAAACTGACCCGGATTGTTGGAGGGAATCTCCTAACCGGTTACGGTGTATATGATGTACCACACGCCGAGATCCTGGATGGGCCCTTCTCCGGAGCACAGGTAGACCTATCGGATCTCAGCGAACGTGCAAAGTCCAATCCCGAGAAGCCCAAGGCGTGGGTGTTGAAGCTGAATCCGCGTTACTTGCGTCGCGTCGAGGATTCCTGATGCCGGGCGGGAATCCCGCGGGACAAGGGTACGGAGGCGACGCGGCGGCCCTGGCTCTCACGTATGCTCTTGTGCGCGTGCCGGGCCTTCCGCGGCACGCAAGGGGGCATGGAGGACTGGTGATGAATCAACACGATAGCAGGCGGCATTTGATAGCGCTATTCCTGGTGGCACAAGCCGCGATTTGGCTTACGGGATGCGTTCGCTATTCCTACAACGCATCGGGAAACGATCTCCTTTGGGGCGGGTATGAGCGCGACGGCGAGTACGAACTGCTGATGGACGTGTTTCTCATGAGGCCCTACCACCTCACTGTCATCTACCCGGATCTGGACAGAACGCTGCGTTATCGTTCACGGTGCCTGGCATTGGCTCTGCCCGCATCATTCCGGGAAACCGCGCTGTATTTCACGCCCGAGTCCGTCGAGGCATACCGCGAAGACCCTGTCGCCGCGAGCCGCGTGGTTGTTCGGACGGAATGGGAGCCGGACTTGGAGGAGATCTGTATTGTGGATGTGGTGGGCGTAGTGGAAGCAGGGACTCGGATCCGGCCCACCAAAATGCGGCGTCTCGTCGACGGCAGCCTGCTTACGGGCTTTGCCTACTGGCACACCATGTACGCGGAGATCGTCGACGGACCGTATGCGGGGAAGGTCGCCTGCATGGACGACCTGAGCACCATCATCCCACGAACCAGCCTGGAACCCAAGGCACGCCTCACCAAACCGCATCCCCGTGTCTTGCGCCCAGTCGACGAGTAGAACAAACATGACGGGCTCAGTCGCACCTCCGGCGCTCGGGGCGGTGGGGGCTCGTGTTCCCACCGTTGGAGGGCGTGTCGCTTCAGTGTTTGCGTTTTTGTAGCCGGATTTGGGGGCGGGGGGCGGGCTCAGGCCGCCAGGAGCGCCGCTATCGGCAGGCCCGGGACGCGCCATTCCTGGCCGCACCTTCTCTGTTGCGGCGGAGGGATAGGTGTGCTAGGCTCACGACAAGGCAATTGAGGGGTAACGGCACGATCATCTTCGCGGCGGGAGCGGCGCTCAAAGGGATGGAGCAGGGCCGAGGGGGGCCGTTGTTCTGCGTCTCAGCGAAAGGAGTAATCGCGATTGGGTAAAGCGCGGCGCAGAGGTGGATGGGCCGTGATCGCGGCTGGGGTTGTGTGTCTTCTGTGGAGCGTGGTGTTCTTCGGCGAGGCATACCTCGACGAAATGGATCACTACGGCCCCCTCTTGCCGGGGCTGGCATGTCTATACGCGGGAATCCTGGGCGTCACCCGGAACAAGTGGGCCTTGGCGTACATCGCCAGTGTGACATGTCTGCTCCTGCTGATGTTCCTGGTGCCCGCCGTGGCGTGCTGGTGGTATTTCGGGCCAAGCCATTCGATGCTGGACGAGTTTCTGGACGCAGCACGTCTCTTCTGGCCGATCACCAGCGCGAGCGTGCTGCTTCTGCTGTTGGCGGAATGCCTTTCCCGTGCGGTGCGCAAGAGGAAGCAAAGCAGTAATCCTGAGTAGGGGCGTGCAAGAACCCCCGAATCCGCCCTCGGCGCGGCCAGACTCCCCCGCCATCACTGCTTTGCGGGCCGCGAGCCGCCGGCGGGGAGCGCCTTGGAACCAGCGCCCAGAGCGCGCGCCCGCGAGGCGGCACCCGGAAGCAGCGTTCTGGAAGCAACGGCCCCGAGACAACGCCCGGTGCGCGTCCCGAAGACGGAGTCCCGAAGGCGGCGTCCGGAAGCCGGCGTCCCGAAGACGGCGTCCCGAAGGCGGCGTTTCGAAGACGGCGTCCCAAAGGCGGCATTTCGGAGGGAGCGTCCCGGAGGGACGAGACGGGAATAGCCCACCGTTTCCAACGGTGGGAAACCAGGCGCCACATAGTCCAGTCCCGGAGGGACGGCCGAACGAACAGGAGGACGTATGAGCCACACCTACGTGAGCGCGCTATACCATTGCGTATTCAGCACGAAGGGCCGGCGGCCTCTGTTGCCGGACGGCCTCGCAACGCGTCTCTATCCATAACATGGCGGGAATCGCCCGGCAGCACGGAATGAGAATCATCGATATCGGGGGCGTCAAGGATCACGTTCATCTCATTCTCTCGATTCCCGCCGCGTTGTCGCTGGCAAAGGCAATGCAACTCATCAAGGGGTTCCTCGAAATGGGCGCATGACACGTTCCCGCGCGAGTATCCCAAGTTCGCGTGGCAGGAAGGCTATGGGGCGTTCACCATCGGCGTCAGTCAAGTGGAGCGGACACGCGCGTACATCCAGCACCAACGAGAGCACCACGCAAGAACATCGTTTGAGGAGGAGTTCAAGGCCATCCTCTCCAAGCATGCGATTTCATTCGACGAGAAACACATCTTAGGATGACGGGCTCGATCGCCCCTACGGGGCTCGATGAGGTGGTGTGCCCGTGTTCCCACCGTTCGAAACGGTGGGCTATTTCCGCCTCGTCCCTCCGGGACGCTCCGTCCCGGACGCGCCCTCCCGGACGCGCCCCCGCGGTTCGTGCGCCCCCGGCCGCTGCGCAGGCACGCTCTGCGCGTCTGCGCTCTTTGCGGACTCCCTGCGCTCTTTGCGGACTCTGCGACCCTCGCGCACTCTGCGACGTTCGCGCACTCTGCGACCTTCGCGCACTCTGCGACGTTCGCGCACTCTGCGTTGAGTTTCCCGAATGACGACGCACTATCCGACGCCTCGTCGGGGCGATCAGAGTTCGCGGGTGCGGCGTTTGCGCAGAGCGGCGAAGAGGCTCACGGCGATCAGCACCGCAAAGGCAAGGGCTAACGCCGCGGCCACATAGGCGAACAGGCGGGGCGCCGAGGCGTCTTCGGTGGGCAGTTCGGGAATGGGCGGTGGCGGGGGTTGCGGCGCGGCGGCCGGGGCTGCGCCGCCCGCGGGCACGGCAGGCAGCTCGTATTCGGTGAGCACGTCCCATCCCGCCGCGCTGTCCCAGTCGGCGGTGATGAGCATGTCCAACCCGGGGTTCTGATCTTTGACGAGGCAGGAGCAGGCGCCGGCGAGAAAGGTGCAGGCCTCCTGGATGGTGTCGGCATTGATGCCAGGGCCGACTAGCGCGTAGAGGGCGCGCCCGCGGCCGAAGATTGGGAACGCCATGGGCTCGTCGTAGCTGAGAAGGTCGGGCTCGCTTCGCAGCAGCATCTCGATGAAGGGTTGCTCGGCGGGATCGTCGCGTTCGAGACTTACCCAGGGAAACTGTGCGAAGAAGGTGGCGTCGCCGTCGCCGGCGTCCTGGAGGTCGGTTCGCTGCATTTCGTGGACGGCCTCGAGTTCGGTTTTCAGGATGTCCTCGGCGGGCGCGTCTTTCCCGGCGTCGCCGGTGCGCAGCAACACCCACACAGCAGCGGCGCCTTCGAGGAGGTGTTGGGACACGGTGCGGCGGGCGGGCGAATCGGCAAGGGCCTCGACGGCCTCGCGGGTGAGCGGGCTGGCCCACAAGTCTGCGAGGAGCGGAATCGCGGGGGGATAGCGTAACACGATCCAGGGCAGCGTAGGCGACGACTGGGCGTTCCACACGGCCGCGGCCCGCTCGTCCATAGGCCCTTCGACGTCGACGGTATGGACGCGCACGTTGGGCAAGCCTTCTTCACCTTGCACGACGCCCTCGAGGGGGCCCAGGAGCGCGGCGTCTTCGTCGGAAAGGGGCCCGCGATGGAACGCGAACACGTCGTATCTGTCGGGGGCCCAGTTCTCGAGAGCCCATTGGAACACGGGCACCTGACACGCGTACGCGGGCACCGCCGCGGCTACGAGGGCGCAGGCCGCGAGGCGGTAGAACAGGCTGGCTCGATAGGGAACGCGCATATTCCGAATCCGCCGAGTGGGTTACGAGCACTCCGCCGGCCTTCGGGCCAGCGTCTGCCGCCGAAATCCCGATCCGGCAGCCTTCTGCTAAACGATGATGGCCGAGTCACTTATTCCCCGAGGAAGGCGCGTCGGCGCGACATCGCCTAGTCTACACGGCGCGACGGGGCGATCCAACTCGGTGGAATCGGCGATGGGCGAAGGAGGCCCGCAGTACGCTTGACGGGCTGCCGGCGAAAGGGGGATACTGTGGGCCGCTGGGACGACGCAGAGACTACCGTGTGCGCCACGCCTTTGTTTCGTCGGGAAACCACGCAGAACACACCCATTCTGAACAGGGCACGGCCGCGGAAGCGTACTGAAGAGGAAAGGCCATGAAGCAGAAGAAGTCAATCACGCGACGGAGTTTCGTCAAGGGGCTCGGGCTGGCGGCCGGGAGCATTCTGATCGTGCCGCGGCGGGTGCTGGGAGGCACCAATCACACGCCGCCGAGCGAGGAGTTGACGCGCGCCGTCATCGGCGTCGGCGGGATGGGGCGCGGCCACTTGGGCTATCCGGGGGCACGGCTCCTGGCGGTGTGCGACGTGGATGACAACCATTTGAAGCAGGCGCTCGACATCGCCGGGGAAGGCGTGAAGGGCTACCACGACTTCCGCGAGGTGCTCGCGCGGCCCGACATCGATATCGTGCATATCCCGACGCCACCCCACTGGCACGGGCTGATCTCGATTGCGGCCGCGGAGGCGGGCAAGGATATCTGGTGCGAGAAACCCATGACGCGCACCATCGGCGAGGGCAAGAGAGTCGTTGAGGCGGTTCAGCGCAACGGCCGGATCTTCCGGTTGAACACGTGGTTCCGGTTCCAGTCGGGATTCTACGGATTCGGCACGACGGTGAGCCCGATCAAGAAGCTGGTGGACAGCGGGATGCTGGGCTGGCCGTTGAAGGTGACGGTGGGCGAGACGACGGGATTCACGTGGAAATTCCACTGGAGCGGAAAGGTCAACCAGAAACCCGAGCCGGTGCCGAAGGAACTGGATTACGACATGTGGCTCGGGCCGGCGCCGTTCAAGCCGTATTTCACCCATCGCACGCATGCCACGTTCCGGGGCTACTGGGACTACGACGGGGGCGGCCTGGGCGACATGGGCCAGCATTACCTGGATCCGGTGCAGTACTTCCTCGGGAAGGACGACACGAGCCCGGTGGAGGTGGAGGTGGACGCGCCGCAGCAGCATCCCGACGCGGTGAGTTCGTGGCGGCAGATCCGGCTGCGGTACGCGGACGGATGCGAGATCATTCTCGATGGCGAGGGCAAAGACGCGAATGCGCCGTACATCGAAGGCCCCGAAGGCAAGCTGTACAAGGGATTCAAGTCGGATATCCCGAATCTTGAGAAGAAACTCGCGGCGTTTCCCGATCCGGAACCGCAGGTTACCGATTTCCATGACGCGGTTCGGGCGCGCCGGAAGTTCGCGCTGAATGAGTCGAACGGGCACCGTTCGTGCACGCTCGTCAACCTGGGCAAAATCGCCGTGCGACTGGGCCGCAACCTCCGGTTCGATCCAGTCAGACAACGCTTCATCGACGACGAAGCCGCCAACCGCCTGATCGATCAGCCGATGCGGGGGCCGTGGCATGTGTAGGAAGGATAGAGCAATGACACGACGAGCGGGAGCGACTCTTGGAATCATCGGGCTGGCGCTGTGTGCGGCCTGGACGGGCATGGCCGCAGACGCCGAGTCGTCCGTGGCGGATCTGGTGGGCCGGATGCCTGCACAGAGCGGCGCGGAGTTGGACGCGGCCTGTGCGGAACTCATCGCCTTGGGTGCGCCGGCCGTGCGGCAGGTGTGCGACATGCTGGCGGCGCCCGGCACGGGCGATGACACGAATCCCCGGTATCTCATCAGCGGGCTGGCCAAATACGCCACGCAGGACGACAGGGACGACGAGCGCGAGTTGCTCGCGGGCGTATTGCTCGACGCCCTCGACGCGGCCATGGACGACGAGGTGAAGGCGTTTCTCGTGCGCCAGCTCCAGGTGGCCGGCGGCGACGAGTCTGTCACGCCGCTTGCGTCGCTGTTGTCCGACGAGGCGTTCTGCGATCCGGCGACACAGGCGCTGACGGCGATCGGCACGCGCGACGCCACGGCCGCCCTGGTGGCGGCCTATCCGGGCGCGGTGGGCGCGTGCCGGGCCGTGCTGATCAAGGCGCTGGGGACGCTCGAATGCGACGCGGAACTGGCCCGGATCGAACAGGACACGGCGAGCGAGGACGCCGAGGTGCGGGATGCGGCGCGGTTCGCCCTGGCGAGCATCGGCGCGCCCTCTTCGCAGGAGTACCTGGCCGCGGCCGCCGAGGTGGAAGAGCCGTATGCCCGGGCGAAGGCGACTTCGCTCTACCTGCTCTATGCGCGGCGCCTGGCCGAAAACGGGGACAAGAGACAGGCCGCAGGCATCTGCCGCGCACTCCTGGATGCCAGGACAGAGCCGGGCGACGTCAATGTCCGGTGTGCGGCGCTGGCAGGCCTCGTGGATGCAGACGGGCGAGGTGCGCTTGACGATCTCGTGGCCGCCATGGACAGCCCGGACAAGCAGTTCCGCGGCGGCGCGCTCGAGTTGGCGGCGAGAATCCCCGGGCGCGGCGCGACGCGGCGCTGGGTGAAGAAACTGGCCGACGCGTCGCCTGAAGCGCGCCAGGAGATCGTCGCGATGTTGGGCGATCGAGGCGATCGAGCGGCGCTCGGCGCGCTCGTGGACGCGTTGGGCGACGAGGATCAGGCGGTGCGTCTGGCCGCCGTGAATGCCGTGACACGGCTTGGCGGCTCCAAGGCCGTGCCCGCGCTCCTCGCCTATGCCGGAAGCACGGATGACGCGGACGAATTGGCGGCGGTGAAGGCGGCCTTGCTGCGCGTGCCGGGCGAAGGGGCGGTGACGGCGGTTTCCAAAGCGCTGGACGACACACCGGCTGCCGGGCGTGTGGTGTTGCTCGAGGTACTGTCGGCGCGCCGGGCGGAAGCGCAGGTTGAGTCGGTTTTCGCGCAGACGGCCGATGCCGACAAGGCCGTGCGGGTGGCCGCGATCAAGGCCATGGGCAATGTGGCGCGAGCGAGCGATGTGCCGCGCCTCGTCGGCCTCGTGCTCGCGGCGCAGAGCGATGCAGAACGCGCAGAAGCGCAGAAGGTGGCCGTGTCGACGGCGGGGCAGATCGCAGCGGTTGAGGAACGGGCCGGGGCCGCGCTCGAGGCGCTGGGGAACAGTGATGGCGCGCAGCGAGCGGCCTTGCTCGAGATGCTGCCCGGGCTTGGAGGCGCCAAGGCCCTGGCCGTCGTCATAGCCGATACGAAGAGCGCCGACAAGGCGGTGCAGGATGCGGCGATCCGCGCACTGGCGGACTGGCCCGACGCGCATGCCGCGCCCGAGCTGCTGGCCATCGCCAAGGCGACGGAGGAACTCACCCACCACGTGCTGGCGCTCCGCGGATACGTGCGTCTGGCGGGCGTGGCCAAGCTGGAACCGCAGCCGACGCTGTGGATGTATCAGCATGCGATGGCCGCGGCAAAGCGGGTGGACGAGAAGAAGCTCGCGCTGTCCGGCATGGCGAACGTGCGAACGGCGGAATCGCTGCAGGTGGTAGCCGGTTATCTTGGTGACGCCGAGTTGAAGGAAGAGGCCGCATCGGCGGCGGTGCGCATCGCGTGTCCGCAGAACGACAAGGACAAGGGGTTGACGGATCCGGAGACGCTCGCTGCGCTGAAGCGGGTGGTGATCGCCACGGACTCGGCCGATGTGCGTGCGCAGGCCGAGGCGCAGATCGCGTCCGTGCCGGTGCCCGAGGAGCGGAACCTCGCCCACGGAAAGGCCGTGAAGGCTTCGGTGGCGCAACAGGGCGATCACCGGCCCGAACTCGCCGTCGACGGGAACACGAGCAATGACTCGGCGTGGTATGGCGCGTCGTGGCCGGCGTGGTTCATGGTGGATCTCGGCCGGGCGGCCGCGCTCGACAGCGTGCACGTGTTCTTCTACTCGGACGGCGAGCGCTCCTACGCGTACACGGTGGAGGTGTCGGCCGATGCCGAGCACTGGCAGCCGGTGGCCGACATGGCCGGCAACACGGCCGCCGCCGCGCCACAGGGCGTGCTGCACCTGTTCGCCCCTGTCACGGCGCGCTACGTGCGCGTCAACATCGTGAAAAACAGCGCCAACGAGGCCGTTCACCTGAACGAGGTGAAGGTGTATGGGCCGGGCGAGGTGCAGGCCGCGCCTGTCGCAGCCGCGCCTGTGGCAGCCGCGCCGGCCGCGGCCACGGGGCCGGATGGGTTCGTGAGTCTGTTCAACGGGAAGGATCTGGCCGGCTGGGAAGGCGACACGAGCGGCTATGTGGCCGAGAACGGGATGATCGTGTGCAAACCGGGCGGGAATCTCTACACCGCGAAGGACTATGCGGACTTCGTGCTCCAGTTCGAGTTTCAGCTCACGCCCGGGGCCAATAACGGCCTCGGGATCCGGATGCCCCCGAACAGCCACGCCGCCTACGAAGGCATGGAACTCCAGATCCTCGACGACACGGCCGAGAAATACAAAGACCTCCAGCCGTATCAGTACCACGGCTCGATCTACGGCGTCGTGCCGGCCGAGCGCGGCCATCTCAAACCCGTGGGCGAGTGGAACAGCCAAGAGGTCATCGCGAAAGGCCGCAGGATCACCGTCAAGCTGAACGGCGTGACAATCGTGGATGCGGACATCGACAAGGCGAGCACGCCGGCCACGATGGATGGGAAGGCCCATCCGGGCTTGAAGCGGACGACGGGGCGGATCGGCTTCCTGGGCCATGGCTCCGTGGTCTCGTTCCGCAACATCCGCATCAAAGAACTCGATTGAGGCGCATCGCCCATCCATGAGCGCGCGTTTCGCATCCGCAGGCGTGACTCAGCGGGCGCACAATGTAACCTTCCGGGCGTAGCAGCGTCTTTCCGTGTGGAACAGACGCAAGAACCGGGAAGGATACACAGGCTATGTCCGATACCCTCGCAATCGAGGCCGTGAAGAACGGCGAAACAGAACGGTACTCCAAACTGGTAGATCGCTACCAGAGCATGGTTTACGGAATCGCATGGAGCCGGCTTGGGGATGCCGGACTCTGCGAGGACGCCGCCCAGGAGACGTTTGTCAGGGCGTTCCGCTACTTGCGGGCGTTGCGGAACCCGGAGAAGTTCGGGGCGTGGCTCGGGCGCATCGCGCGAAACGTCAGCACGTCGATGCTGCGCAGGCACAAAAGGGAGTTGGCGCGAAGGGAGCGCTGGCGGCTCGAGCAGCCCCCCTCCGACAAGGACAGCGGGAAGGATGAAGAAGACGAATCCCTGAGCGAAACACTCCGGCGAACCGTCTCCGCCTTGCCGGCAACACATCGTGAATGCCTGGTGCTCTTCTACGTCGAGGGGAAGAGCATCAAAGAGGCCGCCGAGGCGCTCGGCATCTCCGAGAGCGCCATGAAAACCCGCCTGCACCGGGCGCGAACCACACTGCGGGGAAGACTGGAAGAGCGGATCGAATCGTCGCTCTCAAACCTCGAACCGCGCGCGGGGCTCAAAGGCGAGGTCATGGCCCTCCTGCCGGCCGCGCCCCTTGCCGGCGGCATTGGGGCCCTGTCGGGGGCCAAGACGATCGCACTTGCCCTCCCGTTGTCGCTCCTGCTCTGGCTCACACTCGTTCAGGGCGCCAGTGCGGCCGTCTTCTATGGATGGCTCGGGAAACTGGAGGCGGACAATCTCGCGCCGCGAGCCGGCCGCGGTTTCCGGAAGGCCGTCATCCGGCGCAATGTCGTCGCACTGGTTCTCGTCACCGTATCGGCTACCGTCGTATCAATGATGGTGACGGCCCGCTTTGGCCCGGCGGCCCTGTCCATGCTTCTGGTTCCACTCTGTGCGCTGGGAACCTGGCAGGCGGCCCGTTATCTGCGCGTGAACCGTTCGCCCTTCGTGTACGGGCAGGTGCTCGTCAACGCGGCGTTCCTGATCGCGGTCGTGTTGATCGGATTCTGCCACGCCCCGTTCTGGGTGTTCTTCGTAACCCTGTTGGTATTGAACATTGTCCTCTACAAGACGAATCAAACCGCGCCCATTCGGCACGACTACAGTCTGTTTTTTCGCCAGGCATGCGGGCTGCTCGGGCATCCGGAACACGCGGAGCCCACGCCCGTCACGCGGACGCAGGCCATGGCGTTCGTCCGATTCATGGGGGATCGGTTTCTCGTGCGCGACTATCGCATCACGAAGGCGGGCGCCATTCTCTTCCTGCCGCCCGTGAAGCCGAGTGTAGCCCAGTACTTCGGGGCGGTCGGGGCGAACTCGAGGCTTCAGATCGGCTTCGATGGACAGTGCGAGGCGCAACTCGGGGCGCGGGATCTTCGCGATTTGTCCAAGCTGACGGGGCGAGAGCTTGCCGAACCGGCCCGGCTGGAATCTGCGGTTGCAGAGACCGCAGCCACCGCTCTGCACCTGTTTGTGGCCGGGCATGCGGACGAGGCTGAATCC
>JAFGTL010000613.1 GCA_016934125.1 Candidatus Hydrogenedentota bacterium | reverse complement strand
TTCGGAGGCGCCCACGATCTGGTAGAGGGGGGCGTTCTCGGCCGGCGAGCCGGGCTCGATCATGCCGATCCGGTTGTCCACCTTGGACACGGGCACTTCGGCGCCGACCGCGGCGACAATGCCGTACAGGATGACGCCCAACACGAGGTTCATGATCGGGCCGGCCGCGAACACGAGCGCCCGTTGCCATTTGGGCCGGTTGATGAGCCACCGCTCGGGGGGCACGTGACCGAACTCTTCCTGGCGCTCTTCCTCGGTTTTCGGCACATCTTCCTGGCCCGCCATTTTGACGTATCCGCCGATCGGCAGGGCGCCGATGCAGTAGTCCGTCTCACCGATCCGGATGCCGAACAGGCGGGGGGGCATGCCGACGCTGAACCGGTCGCAATAGACGCCGCATGCCTTCGCCGCGAGGAAGTGGCCCAACTCGTGGAAAAACACGAGTTCGGCCAGCACCACGCAGAACACCAATACGTCCCAGAAATGATCCATTGACTCCTATGCTCCCACGGTGCGGACGAGGTTTTCGGCCCGGCGCCGCGCGCCCCGATCGGCCGCGAGCACGGACTCGAGCGTCACCTCGGCGCTGGAGTCGGCGTGCGTCAAGGCCTCGCGCACCACGTCGCTAATCTGGAGAAAACCGATGCGTTTATCACAGAAGGCCTGGACGGCCACTTCATTGGCGGCGTTGAGGACGGCCGGCGCGATGCCGCCGGCGCGGGCGGCGTCTCGTGCGAGGCCCAGGCACGGGAAGTCCGCGAAATCGGGCGCGGCGAACGAGAGGGCCGGCATGGACGCGAGGTCGAGGCGCCCCATGGCGGACGGGGCGCGCTCAGGCCATGTCAACGCGAACTGGATCGGGAACTTCATGTCGGTGGGGCCGAGATGGGCCAGGATGCCGCCGTCGGTGAACTCGACGAGGCCGTGGACGATGCTCTGGGGGTGGATGATCACCTCCACCCGCTCGAGGGGCATGTCGAACAGCCACATGGCTTCGATGACTTCGAGTCCCTTGTTCATGAGCGTTGCCGAGTCGACGCTGATTTTCGGGCCCATGTCCCAAGTCGGATGGCGCACCGCCTCCTCCGGCGCAACCTGGCGCAACGTGTCCCGGGGCTTGCCGTAGAACGGGCCGCCCGACGCCGTCAGATGGATGCAGGCGACCTCCTCGCGATCGTGGCCCTCGATGCACTGGAAGATGGCGCTGTGCTCGCTGTCCACGGGCAGCACGCGAATACCGCGGTTCCGCGCGCGTTCCATGATGAGCGGGCCCGCCATGACGAGGGGCTCCTTGTTGGCCAGCGCAACCCGGTTTCCGGCCTCGATGGCGGCCAGGAGCGGGCCGAGGCCTACGGCGCCTACGACGGCGCACAGGACGACGTCGGCCTCGAGCCGGGCCAGTTCGTCGAGTCCGGCGGCGCCGTCGAGGATCTCGGGGACGGGGCGCGCCGCGGAGCCGTTCAGGGCCGCGCGGAGTTGGCGCGCGGCGGCCTCGTCGAACACGGCCACGTACCGCGGTGCGAATTCCTCGACCTGCTGCAAGAGCAAGTCTACGTTGGAATGGGCCGCGATCCCGACCACATTGAAACGCCCGGGATGGCGCCGCACCACTTCAAGCGTGCTGCGGCCGATGGAGCCGGTTGAACCCAGTATGGAAATCCGTGTCGCCAACGACGCGCTACTCCTGGCCGCCTTCGCTGTCCCAATCCTCGAAATCGCCGCTGATGCCCACCTGATAGGACTCGAATGTGCGCCGCTCCTTGAAGCGCTTCTGGAGGAGCGCCTTGATCTCGCCGTTCGACCCCATGGTCAGCACGCGCCTCGCGAGGCGGCGGGCCAGGGACATCCGGACGTTCGCCAGTTCGGCCCGCACCACCGGGATCGCCACGGCCGACATGCTCAACGAGGTGAGGCCCAGGCCTACCAGCAGCTCCGTGAACACCGGATCGCCCGCCATCTCGCCGCAGATCCCGCAGGGGATCTTGGCTTCCTTGGCGGCCTTCGATGTCCTCGCGATCATGCGCAGCACGGCCGGGTGGGCGGGCTGGTACATATGGGCGATCTTCTCGTTCACGCGATCCACCGCCAGCGAGTACTGGATCAGATCATTGGTGCCGATGCTGAAGAAGTCGCATTCCCGGGCGAGGTGGGCGGCCACTTCGACGGCCGAGGGCACCTCGATCATCGTGCCTACCTTGATTTCCGGATCGAACGCGACGCCGCGTCGTTCGAGGTCACCGCACACGTCGTGAACCACCGCCTTGACGCGGCGCATTTCGTCGAGCCCGCTGATCAGGGGGAACATGATCTGCACGTTCCCGCGCACGCTTGCCCGGAGCATGGCGCGAAGCTGGGCCTTGAAGATGTCGGGCCGCTCGAGGCAGAACCGGATCGCGCGCCATCCGAGCTGCGGGTTGATCTCGTCGGCGAGGCGCAGATGGGAGGCGAACTTGTCGCCGCCGAGGTCGAGGGTGCGCAAGGTAACCGGGGCGGGGGCCAGGGCCTCGGCGACCTCCATGTACGCCTCGAACTGCTGATCTTCGGTGGGCAAGGTGGCGCGGTTCAGGAACAGGTACTCCGTCCGGTAGAGGCCGACGCCCTGGGCCTTGGCCTTGAGGCTGTGGGAGACCTCGACGGGCAACTCGATGTTGGCGTAGGTGGGCACGTCATGCCCGTCCTGGGTGGCACTGGGCCGGGCCTCGACGGCCAGCAGCGCCTTGCGCTCGGCCTCCTCGCGCTTCTTGTCCTCGATGAAGCGCGACAGGGTTGCCTCTTCGGGGCGGAGGATCACGCGGCCCCGGGTGCCGTCGACGATCACCGTGTCGCCGGGCAAGGTGTGCGAGCCGACGTACTTCAGGCCGACTACGGCCGGGATCTCGAAGGCCCGGGCGAGGATGGCCGTGTGCGAGGTGGGCCCGCTCACGTCGGTGGCGATGCCCAATGCGTTGACGAGGTCGATCTTGGCCGTATCGGAGGGGGCGAGATCATGGGCCACGACCACGGAGGGGCGATCGAGGTGTTCGAGGCTTTCGAGGTCTGCGTTCAGCAGCTTGCTCAGGATGCGGCGCCCGACATCGACGAGATCCTGGGTGCGTTCGCGGAACCGGGGGTCGTCGAGCGACTCCATCACCTTGGTATACCGGGCGATGAGATCGTTGACGACGTATTCGACGTTGAGCCCGTCCGATTCGAGTTGGGCCTCGATTTCCTCGCGAATCGTGACGTCTTCGAGGAGCATGAGGTGGACTTTGAAGATGTCGGCATGCTGATCGCCGAGTTTCTCGGAGGTGAGTTGCCGCAAGCGTTGGAGGTCCGTGCGCACGGCGGCGATGGCGTGTTCGAGCCGGGCCAACTCGGCGGCCTTGTCCTGCACCTGGTACTCGGGGATGTCGAGGCTCTGCACGCCGAAGGTGAGGGCGGGCCCGATGGCGATGCCCGGTGACACGCCGATGCCGCGTAGCGAGATTTCCACTAGTCTTCCCCAAACCCCGATTCGACGAGCCGGCGGACGGCGGCCATCGCCTCAGACGCGTCCGGCCCTTTACAGACGACAGTCAGACAACTCCCCTGAGCCGCCGCCAGCGTCAGCAATCCCATGATGCTCTTCGCATTGACCTTGTGGCCGTTGAGTGAGACATGCACGTCGCTCTGGAAGGCGAGGACGGTCTGCACGAGTGCTGCAGCGGGCCTCGCGTGCAATCCGAGCGAGTTGATGATTTCCATTTCCTCGATGAGTTCTTCCATAGGCTTTCTTGGCGCGTCCAAGACGCTCCCCACCGCACGACGCGGATGGGGACAGCGGCCCGGCTCCTGCCCGGTTCGAAGCGCACCTGTCCACCGGGCGGCAGTCACGTGGGCTTCGCGGGATCTCCACCGTGAGAAACCGGCCACCTCCCGTGCATATTCGCGAGATGCTGCATTCAGTGCGCCCTACTCACCTAACAATAACGCATTGAAGGACATATTCGCAAGCAGCGCGGCTGGTGCGGGAGCGTGCATCGCGGGGTTTTGGACGTGTATCGCGGCGGGCGGGGCGCGCCGCGTCGGAGCCGCCCAGGGCCGTTGATCGGCCGCGCCGGGCGGTGCCGGTTGCTGCACCGACCTTCAGTTCGGGGGATGTCTGCCGTAAGGGCTTGGGACCGGGCGTGTTACGGGCGGATGGGCGCGTCGCTGTCCAGGTCGCGGTGCCGGAGGCGGGCGTTCTGCTTCAGGTCCCGCAGGAACACCATGAGTTCCTGAGCCACCGCTACCGAACGGTGCCGGCCCCCCGTGCACCCCACGGCGATGGTGAGGTATGATTTCGGCTCGGCGGCATACTTGGGCAGCAGGAACTTCAGGAGCCCTTTCACGCGGTCGAGGAACTCGATGGCGTCCGGGTTGTCGAGCACGAAGGCGCGTACGCTTGGATCGGCGCCGGTCCACGGGCGCAGCTCGGGGTCATAGAACGGATTGGGCAGGAACCGGACATCGAGCACGAGGTCGGCCTCTGGGGGCACGCCGTGCTTGAAGCCGAAGGAAAGCACCGTCACCACCATGTCCTGGGGCTCTTTGGCGCCGGAGAACATGGCCGCGATTCGCTCGCGCAGCTCCGATACCGACATCGTGCTTGTATCGAGCACGAGATCGGCCCGGGCCCGAATGGGTTCGAGGAGTTCTCGCTCGCGGCGGATTCCCTCTTCGACACTGCCCTTCGGCGCACAAGGATGACGCCGCCGCGATTCGGAATAGCGATGGACGAGTACCGCGTCGGAGCTGTCCATGAACAGCGTGTCCGGCCGGATGCCCAGCTCCGCGACTTCGTCGACGTAGCCGGGCAGGTTGAGCAGTTCCTCGCCGGCCCGGGCATCCACGCACACCGCGATGCGCTTGCGCGGATGGGCGGAATTGAGCACGAGGTGGGCGAACGTCGGGATGAGTGATACGGGGAGGTTGTCGACGCAGAAGTAGCCGAGGTCTTCGAGGAAGCGGAGCGCTTGGCTTTTGCCGGCGCCGGAGAGGCCGGTGGCCAACACGAAGCGCGGTGAGTCAGGCATTGTCCTTCGCCATCAGGTTCATCAGTTTCTGGTTCAATTCGTGGGCGGGATGGACGCCGAGTTCCTTGAGCCGGTGGTTGAGCGCGGCCACCTCGATGATGATGGCGATGTTGCGCCCGGGCCGCACGGGGATCAAGAGGTAGGGGATTCGGACGTTCAGCACCGTCACGAACTCCTCAACGAGCCCCGTCCGATCGTATTCGGCGTCCTGGCTCCATTCCTCCAATTCCACCACGAGGCCGATCCGTTTCGAGTTGCGCACGCGGCCGACGCCGAACACGTTCTTGATGTCGATGATGCCGACGCCGCGGATCTCCATGTGGTGCTCGATGACGGGCGACGTCTCCGCGTAGAGGGAATCCTGCCTGCGGCGCTTCAGTGTCACCACATCGTCTGCAACGATGCGATGGCCGCGCTCGACGAGTTCGAGTGCGGTTTCACTCTTGCCGATGCCGGGCGCCCCGACGATGAGGCAGCCGACGCCGTAGCAGTCGACAGCGGTTCCGTGCACGAGGGTTTCCGGGGAGAACTCCTCGGCGAGGAACAGGATGATGCGGCTGATCACCTCGTCCGTGGTTCTGCGGGACTGGAGCACGGGAATGCCGCGGCGGTTGCAGATGTCGAGAAAGAGGTTCCGGGGGCGCAGGTTGCGGGACAGCACGAAGGCGGGGATCTCGAAGGAGAACATCCGTTCGAGCCGGTGCTGCAGTTGCGAGGGGGAGAGCTGCTCCATGAAGTGGATCTCGGTGTTCCCGAGAATCTGAACGCGGTCGCTCGCGAAGTACTCGAGATATCCGCTCAGGGCCAGGCCGGGCCGGTTGATGTCTGCGGTGAATACGGAACGCCCAATCCCCTGGAACCCGCCGATCACGTTCAGGTCGAGGTCGTCCGACATGGCGTCGAGCAACCGGGCGACTGCGATCCGATCTTTACGGTTGACCGGCAGATTCTGGGTGTCCATGCACCCTCCCGTGTTGGCCGCGGCCCCCCCGCTGCGCGGCTAGAACTGGGGCTCGATCAGGCCGAACGTTCCGTCGCCTCTGGAGTAGAGCACGTTGACCCGCTGCGTCTCCGAATTCGAGAACACCAGGAACGGCTCCTCGGCGAGTTCCAACTGCAAGGTGGCTTCTTCCACATCCATGGGCTTCATGGGGAGCTTCTCGCGCAGGACCACCCGGTGACGCCTCGATTCCTCGGCCGGTTCCTCCTCGGATTGCTCGGCCATCTCGATGATGTGGTGGTCGTACTCGGGCAGCCCTTTGCCTTTGCGGGCCTGGCCTCGCGAGATGCGATCTTTGAACCGTCGGACTTGCTTGTCCAGCTTGTCCACGACCGCGTCCACGGAGGCATACATGTCGCTGGACGATTCCTTGCCGTGGATGTGGACGCCGTTTGCGTGAAGTGTGATTTCGGCGATGTGTCGGTGCTTCTCGATGCTCAACACGACTTCGGCGTCGATGACCCGGTCGAAATGGCCCCGCACTTTCTCCAACCGACCCTCGATATGAGACCTGAGTGCGTCGGTCATTTCCATATGACGCCCGGTAATCGTAACGCGCATAATCCCTTGCACCTCCAGAACTTATATGCCAAAAGCGACCGTATGATGATCATACCACCCGGGAAAAGGCCATGTCAACGAGATTCGGCACCTCAACATCTGGGGCGTGTTGTCGGGCGCCGGTTTGCGGTCGGGCGGAAGCGGGCGAAGGGGCGGGTTGCCGGGACGGGGAATGCGGCGCATCAACACCTCTTGCAATTTTGTCAATATTTTTCTATAATCCAACACATGTGACGCCAACCGGTTAGGGCAACGCCATGACGAAACAGCTCCGAGTCAAGCAGGAACGGGTTATCGAGGCGGTTCGACGGGGACTCGAGGGGGACGCGGCCGTGGAATTCATCCGCCAGAGTGGATACGCCATGACGCCGGCCGGGATTGCGCGCCACCTGCGCAGTATGGGCGGCCGGGGGGCCGTCCAGGCCATGATCAACGATGGACAATCGAATATCGAGATCATGGAGGCCTGCTTCCCGGACGCCGACTTGGACGAGTTGCGTCAGGAGCCGCCGAGCCAGACGGAGCTTTTCTCGGGGGAGGTTCTGGGCCATCCTGCCGATATCGAGCAACTCCACGACGCACCGATCTACGAAACGCGGAAGATCTCCGTCAAAGTGCCCGCGGATCTCTACGAGGCCATCCGTCTCGCGTCGAGGGCCGAGGGGCTCAGCCAGAACCAGTTGATTGTGGATATCCTGACGTCGGCCCTCGCTCGTGCGCCGCACGCCTGGAACGGCCAAGGCACCTTGTCCGAGTGATCCCAGCCGTTCAGTCGCCGGGGTGCCTCGATCTGTTTCTCGAAACGGCCTTCGCCGTGCGCTGTACTCCCGCCCGCTTCGCCCGCAGGATGGGTGTGCCCGCGAAGGCCTCGCGGAACGCCTCGTCGTCCATCTGCGCCAGCCAGTCGAGTTCCGGATTCGCGTGGCCGGGCCGGGGATGGAAGTCCGGCTCCGAGGTGGTCGCCGCCGTGGCGTTCCACGGACACACCTCCTGGCACACGTCGCACCCGAACAGCCAGTCGCCCAGGCCGGCCTGCACGTCCGGGGGCATGGCGCCGCGGTGTTCCACGGTGTGATACGAGATGCAGCGGCGTGCATCCACCGTGCGCGGGGCGACAATGGCGCCCGTAGGGCAGGCTTCGATGCACAACGTGCATGAGCCGCACTGATCGGCCATGGGCGCGTCCGGGGCGATCTCAACCGTCGTCGCGATGACGGACAGGAAGAACCACGAACCGAGTCCCGGCCGCAGGACGAGGCTGTTCTTGCCGATCCAGCCGATGCCGGCCCGGGCCGCCCACGCCTTCTCGAGCACGGGCCCGGTGTCGATCGACCACGCGCACTGTGCCCCCTCTTCGAGCGACTCGATGTAGCCGGCCAGCGCCCGCACCGGCTTGCGTAGCACCCGGTGATAGTCGCGTCCCCACGCGTAGCGCGCCACCCGGCCCGAGGCCTCCGGCTGCGCCGGGGCCGGGCGCGGCGCGTAGTAGTTGCGCGCCACCACAACCACGGAGCGGGCGTCTGCGAGCCAGCGGCGCACATCGCGGCGGATCTCGCGCGTGTCGGCCAGCCAGGCCATGTCCGCGTGATACCCCTCGGCCAGCCGGCGCCCGAGCCGATCCTCGGGATCCGCATCGCCCGCCCGGGCTACGCCGCACGCGTCGAACCCGAGGCGGGCCGCGTGCCGCTTCACACCCTCTGCTCGTTCCTTGGGCGTCAGGATGGGGGGCTCCTGTGTTGAAGATTGCCGGGCGTCAGTGCGCGGCTACTTGAGATACACCCGTGTGCCGTACTCTGCGATGACGCCGCGTCAGCGCCGCGGTTACTTGAGATACACCCGTGTGCCGTATTGTGCGATGACGCCGCGTCAGCGCCGCGGTTACTTGAGATACACCCGTGTGCCGTATTCCGCGATGACGCGCGCGTTCCATTCGTCGCCGCCGGGCAGGTTGGCCGTCTTGAAGATGGGCGGCTCCTTGCCGGCCTCTGCGAAGGCGCAGCAGACGCCGAACACCATCTGCTCGACGATGGCGATATCCACGAAGCTCGACGTCGCCGATGTCGTGA
>JAFGTL010000612.1 GCA_016934125.1 Candidatus Hydrogenedentota bacterium | reverse complement strand
GAGCATATAGACTTCGTCGCCCGTCGAGTTGGTGAAGAACAGCCGCGACGGCGAGAACTGGCTCGAGTCGCCGTCGGCCCACATGGCGTAGAACGGATCGACGGGGTTGTGCGGACGCCGCACGTACGAGTGGTTCTGCGGGCTGTTCCGGGTGACTGCTCGCTCCAGTTCCCAATGCTCGCCGCGGTCGTTTGAAACCCACAGGCCCACTTCGCCGCCCTTATAATACGGCTGAGGGCCGGGCAGTGCCGGGGCAAACAGCGCCCAACGGCTGCCGTCGATATACAGACTGCCCGAGTCGTAGTTATGATCCGACTGCGTAATCGGGTGCGTCACCCACTCGCTGCCCGTCCAACGCGTCACGCGCCAGGTGCGCGGGTCGTTCTGGGGCCCGGGCTCGTAGCCAGGGCTGTCGATACACAGAATGACGGGACGTCCGTCCTCGTCAAACACGAGCTTCTGTATGTAGGCGTTCTGGCCCTGCGCCTCGTAGTCGATGACGAGTGCCGGATTCCGCTTGTCGCTCAGGGGCGTTTCGAGGGGACGGCCGCCGACGGTGGTCCAGGTTTCGCCGAAATCGGTTGTCTCGGCGTAGTAGATGTTAGTCCGCCGGTCGACGTTGCCGCCGGGGTGGTAGTTGAAGGCCGTTCCCACCTTGCTGCCATGCAGGCGGCTGATCTGGTAATGGCCCCCAAACGCCGCGAGTTTGCGCTGTTCGCTCCAGGTGCGCCCGTCGGCGCTCGTTTCCCAGTACAACTCGCGCCCCGCCGTGTATTTCGTCATCAGATGCAGGAACCCTTTGCCAGGCACCGGCCAGATCTGCGAATAAGTCTGCTCGCGCTCGGCGATCTGCTCGAAGGCCTCCACCGAATAGGGTTCCGTGGCCCGGAAGATCTGTCCGGGCCTGTGCCGTGCCCGGCCCGCCAGAAACACCCAGATGTAGCCCGACTCGTCGATGGCGATGCTGGGATTGTCGTGGGGGTCGTCGATGCCCCGCTGGTCGCGCACAATCGTCGGCCGCGGCACCCGGTGCCGTTCGTGATCGTAATACGACGCCATGGCCAACAGGTGGCGTTTGTCCGGCCCCGTCGTGCCGCCGTACACAAAGAACGTCTTCTTTACCTCCGGCACGTAGATGGCCATCGGAATGAGCGTGTGGTTGCAGCAGAACGCGAAGCCGCCTGAGTACTTGTCGCCATACTCGCCGCTCATCTGCCCGAGGGTAAACCAAATCCCCCGGTATCCGTCCATGTGGCCCCGGAGAATGGGAGGCCCCTCTTCCTGCGCCGCCGTTCCCTGTTTGGTGCCTGCCGTGGCCTCCGCCGCGCCCGTCTCGGCACCGTAGGATGCCGCCCCTCCCATCAAAACGGCCAACGCGCTAGCCACGATTCCATACCTCCGGGGATACTTCACAATCGTCCTCCTCTTCCCGGTTGGCGACATCGACACTCCCGTGGGAACCGGCCTCAGACTTGCTGACAACCAAGGCTCTTGTCAACTCCGCGGCTCAAGCTCCAGAACGTCTGGCGGCGAAGGGTGGCGCGTGCAGGGCGGGGTTTCTGTTAAGATGCGCGGCAATCGGAAGCGAGTCGGGACAGGGAAAGGACTGAATCATGTTGAAACTGGTTGCACTGGGCGTGTTGTTCACCGCGTTGTCCGCGTCGGCCCGGGCGGCGACGGCGGCGCCGGAGCCGGTGGGGGCGCTGCCGTCGCCGCGGCAACTGGCGTGGCAACAGCTTGAATACTACGCGTTCGTGCACTTCAACATGAACACGTTCACGAACATGGAATGGGGCGAAGGCGAGGAGACGCCCGCCCAGTTCAACCCGACGGAACTGGACTGCCGGCAGTGGGCGCGGGTGTGCCGGGACGCGGGCATGAAGGGCATCATCATCACGGCCAAACACCACGACGGATTCTGCCTGTGGCCGTCGAAGTACACGGAGCATTCGGTGAAGAACAGCCCGTGGCGGGACGGGAAGGGCGATCTGCTGCGCGAGTTGTCGGACGCGTGCCGCGAATTCGGGCTCAAGTTCGGCGTGTACATGTCGCCCTGGGACAGGCACGAGCCGTCGTACGGCGACTCGCCGCGTTACAACGAGCATTTCATGAACCAGCTCCGGGAGGCGCTCACCGACTACGGCGACGTGTTCGAGGTATGGTTCGACGGGGCCTGCGGCGAGGGGCCGAACGGGAAACGGCAGGAATACGACTGGCCGGCGTTCATCGCGGTGGTGCGCGAGTGCCAGCCGGACGCGGTGATCTTCAGCGATGGCGGCCCGGACATCCGATGGGTGGGCAACGAGCAGGGATTCGCCAACCCGACGAACTGGTCTTTGCTCGATCGGGACGAGTTCTATCCGGGTTGCCCGCGGCACCGGGAACTGACTTCCGGCCACCGGAACGGCACGCACTGGCTGCCGGCGGAATGCGATGTGTCGATCCGGCCTGGGTGGTATTACCACGCGGATCAGGACGATCAGGTGAAGAGCCTGGAGAAACTGGTGGACATCTACTTCCACTCGGTGGGCCGGAACGGCTCGCTCCTGTTGAACCTGCCGGTGGATCGGCGCGGGCTTGTCCATGAGAACGACGTGGCCCGGCTTCAGGAACTCCGCCGGTATCTCGATGCGGCATCTGCGGATAACCTGGCCGCGGGCAAGACGGCCTCGGCCGACAATGCACGGGGCGGCGACGCCCGGTTTGCGCCGGCCAATGCGCTCGATGGGCGCAAGGATACGTATTGGGCCACCGACGACGGGGTGATCGAGGCGACGCTGGAGGTCGATCTCGGCGCACCGGCTACGTTCAGCGTGTTTCAGGTTGAGGAGCCCATCACGCTCGGCCAGCGAGTCGAGGCGTTTGCGGTGGAGGCGCTCGTGGACGGGGCGTGGCAGCGGCTCGCCGAGGAAACGACGATCGGGAACAAGCGGCTGCTGCGTTTTCCGGCAGTGACGGCGAGCAAGGTGCGCCTCGCGATTCACGAGGCCAAGGCCTGCCCGTGCATTGCCAACGTGGCCGTCTACCTCGCGCCGCCGCGGGTGGCCATTGCCCCGGAGGCCCCGGCGTTCTTCGATGCCGTGGACGTGACGCTCGAGAGCGATGTGCCGGGCGCGGTGATCCATTACACCCTCGATGGCGCCGAGCCGGATGAGAAGGCGCCGCAGTACGCCGGGCCCATCCCGCTCACGGAGACGGCCACGGTGCGCGCGCGGGCATATTTCGGCGGGAAGCAGACGGTCGTAGCCGCGGAGAAGGCGTTCACGCGGTATGCGTCGGCCGATCTGAAACCAGCCGAGGAAGGGGGCGCCACAGAGGCCGGGCTGGAATACACGTATTACGAGGGCGGATGGCAGAGCCTGCAAGACATGGACAAGGCCACGGCGGTTGCGGAGGGCACGGCGCCGGGCTGCGATCTGTCGGTGCGGCAGCGGGACACGCATTTCGCGCTCAAATTCGAGGGATTCGTGCGGGTGCCCGCCGACGGCCTGTACACGTTCTACACGAGATCCGACGATGGGAGCCGGCTGTACGTGCACGGCGCGCTCATAGTGGACAACGACGGGCTTCACGGCATGGTGGAACGGAGCGGGCAGGTGCCGCTACGCGCCGGGCTGCATCCGATTGCGGTGACGTACTTCAACGCCACCGGCGGCCTCGGCCTCGAGGTGGCCTACGAGGGCCCGGGCCTGCCCAAACAGGCCATCCCCGCCGACGCGTTCCAGCGGCCCGCAGCGAGACAGCCCGCTCAGTAGTCGCGGAAGGGGCCGCGGGGTTCGGCGTTCTCCATGGCGTCGATCCAGGCGTCGTAGCGGGCTTTGACGCGGGCGAGTTGCTCGGGGCGTTCGGCGGAAAGGTCGTGTTCTTCGCCGATATCGCTGGCGAGATCGAACAGGCCGGAGCCCTTGGCGGAATCCACCCACTTCCAGTTGCCGACGCGGGCGGCGCAATCGCCGCGCCGTTTCCAGAACATCTCCGTGCGGGGCGAAGGTTCGCGGCCGGCGAGTACGGGGGCGATGTCGAATCCGTCGAGGGGGATGTCGGGCGAGGGGCGTGCGCCGGTGGCGGCGCAGAGGGTGGGGAACAAGTCGAGCGAGCTGAGGAACTCGGTGCAGACGGTGCCGGGCGGGACAACGCCGGGCCAGCGGATGATGCAGGGCACGCGGATTCCGCCTTCGAACACCTGGCCTTTCCGGCCGCGGAGGGGGGTATTGTCGGCGGTGCCGCTGCCGCCGTTGTCGGAGAAGAAGATGACGATGGTGTTTTCGCGCTGGCCCGACGCGTCGATGAGATCGAGCACTTCGGCGATGGCGTCGTCCATGGCGGTGAGGGAGGCCATGTGATCGATGCGGCGCTGTTCGGCGTCGGCGGCGGCTTTGGGATACATCTGCTTGTATTCCTCAGGGGCCTGGACGGGCCGGGGGCGTTCGAGCACGGAGGCGATGTGGGGCGCGTTGAAGGGCAGGTAGCAGAAGAAGGGGCGCCCTTCGCGGCCCCGGATGAAGCGAAGGGCCTCGCGTTTGAAGAGATCCGTCGTGTAGGTGCCGCGATCTTCCGTGGTGGGCTGGTTGTTGCGATACATGGAGGGCACGCCGTAGCGCTCGTGGGTGTAGTAGTCGATGCCGGTGTTGACGTAGCCGTAGAAGTCGTCGAAACCGCGCTGGAGCGGGAGGAAGCGGCGAAGCTGGCCGAGATCCCATTTGCCGAAGATGCCGCTGGCGTATCCGGCGGGATCGAGCACCTGCGGCAGCAGCACTTCGCGGGTGTCCATGCCGAGAATGCGTTCGGGCGACACGGCGTACTCTTCCGGGCCGTACTTGTAGCCGTAGTCGGGCTTGTCGTTGCGGTACATGTCATAGGTGCCGTTGCGCTGGGGGTAGCGGCCGGTGAGCAGGCTGCCCCGGGAGGGCGTGCACGCGCACCAGGTGACGTAGAAATCGGTGAGGCGGACGCCCTCGGCGGCGAGCCGATCGAGGCAGGGCGTGATAATCGTGTCGTTGCCGTAGCATCCGAGGTCGTTGTAGCCCTGATCGTCGGACACGATCAACAGGATGTTGGGCGGCGGGGCTGAGCCGTGACGCCGCGTGGCGCAGGACGCCGCAAGAGCGGCGGCGCCGGACGCGGCGGCCTGCAGGAACCCCCTTCGGTTCATTCGCGGGCGGTGTGTTGAGCATATCGGCATGATGATGCTGTTCCTTCGGCCGCTGCCGGATTCGTCTTGTCCCGCCCTTACAGGGCTGGGCCGTGTAAGGGTATCTGTAACCCAGGGCGCCACGCCCCGCCGGTGGCGGGGCGCTTGCCCTGGGCTGGTATATGTGCGCCCTTCGGGCGCATAAGAAGAACGCTGCGCGTTCTTCAGCGCGCCGCCTCTCAGGCGCCTTCTCCAGCGCGTCAACTGTGCTTGGCGTGTTCCTTGGCGGGCCAAGGGAGCACGCTGCATCGCTCGGCCCAGGCCTCGTACAACTGGGCAAGTTCGGCCACGGTATCGGGGCGCTGCGCCGCGAGATCGCGTGTTTCGGTGCGATCGGCGTCGATATCGTAGAGTTCCCACTGCTTGGTGCCGCGGGCATAGGCCGAGACGAGTTTCCACGAGCCGCGACGGACGGCGCGGTTGCCTTCATGCTCCCAGAAGAGGGCATCGTGGATGGGGCGGTCACGGCCGGCCAGGAGCGGAGCGAAGCTGCGGCCTTCGAGGGGGGTGATACGCTGGCCCGCATACTGCTCGGGGTAGGGCGCGTGGCCGAGATCGGCGGCGGTGGCCATGAGATCGATGATGTGGATGGGGTTGCGGTTGTAGCCGCCGTTGTAGCGCGCGGGGATGCCGGCGGGCCAGTGGGCGATGAAGGGACTGGAGATGCCGCCCTCGTGCACCCAGTGCTTGTAGCGGCGGAAGGGGGTGTTCGAGGCGTTGGCCCAGCCGCGGCCATAGGTGAGGAAGTAGCCCTCCTTGGTGCCGAGTTGTTCGGCGGGGCCTCCCCCCCAGTTGTTGCCCTCGGCGCAGCCTCCGTTATCGGACAGGAAGAGGAAGAGGGTGTTGTCGAGTTGGCCGGCTTGTTCGAGGCCGGCCACGAGGCGCCCGATGTTCTGATCCATGCGATCGATCTGGGCGGCATAGATGGCCATGCGGAACGCGAGTTCCTCGCGCCGGGCGGCGGGCACCTGTTCCCATTCGGGCACGGCCTCATCGCGCTCGGTGAGGGCCCATCGGGGGTCGATAAGGCCCATGGCGCGTTGGCGCTCGAGGCGTGCCTGGCGGAGGGCGTCCCAGCCGGCGTGGTATGCGTCGCGGTACTTGGCGATATCCTCGGGCCAGGCGTTGAGGGGCCAGTGGGGGGCGTTGTAGGCCAGATAGAGGAAGAAGGGCGCGTCGTCGTCCTGTTCGTCGATGAAGCGGAGGGCGTGGCCGGTGAACGCGTCGGTGGTGTAGAAGTCATCGCCCACATCCTGGACGGGGGTACGATCCTCCATGAGGAGCTTGTCGGGATCGGGCTTGAAGTAGTTGCAGGCGCCGCGGACGATGCCGAAATAGCGCTCGAAGCCCCGATCGAGGGGCCGCATGCCGTCGGCGGTGCCGACGTGCCACTTGCCCGCCATCCAGGTGTGGTATCCGGCGGGGCGAAGCACCTCGGCGATGGTGACGCAGCGGCGGTTGAGTTCGCCGAGGTAGGAGGGATGGCCGTAGTCGAAGACGCGCTCGGCCTCGTTTGTCATGTGGCCGATACCGGCCTGGTGGGCGTAAAGGCCGGTGAGCAGGCTTGCGCGGGTGGGGCAACAGCGGGCGGCCGAATAGGCTTGGGTGAATCGGACGCCGCGTGCGGCGAGTTTGTCGAGGCTTGGGGTGTGGATCTCGCTGCCGTAGCAGCCGATGTCGCTGAAGCCCATGTCATCGACCATGACAAGGACAATATTGGGCCGGGCGTGGCGCGCGCGCCTCGCGGGGCGGGCGCAGGACGATGCGGCTAGGGCCAGTGAGGACGCCTGGAGGAACCCGCGGCGGGTGATACGCATGGCGCGCCGGGATTGGTGCTGCATCATGTCCCCCCTGTTGAATACGCCGGCTCGTCCGATTCGGGAAGCGGTTCGAGGTCATGCTACTGCACGGGCGCGAGGGGTATCAAGGGGACGGGGGCGCGTCCTCGATGGCGACGGTGAGGTTCTTGCCGACGACGCGGGGGACGCGGACGACGAATTCGGGGTACTCGCGCCGGGTGAGGAACTGGACGAGGTCGCGCATGGCGCCGGAATAGGCAAGGCGGACGCAGACGACGGACTCGGAGGCGTTGAGTTGCTCGATCTCCCCCACTCCAAGCTCGGTTTCGAGGCTTTCGAGCAAGCGCGGGACGCGGGCGGCCAGCCCCGGGCCTCTGATGGTGAGGGTGACGTCGCCGGGCACGGGCTCGTTAAGCGCGGCGAGCAGGGCCGAGGCGACGACGCGTTGCTGGAGTCGTTCGCAGGCGTCGCGGACGGCCTGGGCGCCGCCGGGCCATGCTTCGATGCTGTGGACGACGGCCTCGGCGGAGAGGGAGTCGATCTCGACGCCATCGCTGGCGCGGATGACGCGAAGCCGGAGGGCGGCGCGGTTGGCGTGGAACGAGGATCCGGGCGGGGCGGGCTCGGCGACGGCCTGGGCCTCGCCGAGGATGACAACGCCGGCCAGTTGATCGCGGGCGAGGCGGCCGGCCACCTCGGGCTCGCGATGGGCGGCGTCGATGAGCGCGTCGTCGGGGTACTGGGCGCGGAGGAGGGCGGGGCCGACGACTTCGAAGTGGGCGTCCTCGAAGGCCTGCGCGAGGGCGGGAAGCGCGACGTCGCCGCCGTCCAGGGGGCGCACGCCCTCGCCCTGGATGGACTCGGACACGAGGATGAGGACGCGGGGGGTGTGGGCCAGATGGGGCCGGAGGGCGGCGGCTACGTCGTTTCGGAGCTTGGTGTCACGGAGTTGGGCCTCGATTTCGACGGTGGTGGACGCGTCGTCGTTGCGTTCCTGCCGGAGCAGCTTGTATGAGGCGAAATAGGCGGCCGGATCTTCGAACAGATCCTGGAACGGGCTGAGATCGGGGGAGCCGTAGAGTTCGCCGAGCCGCTGGACGAGGATGGTAGCCTGGGCGTTCCGGACGGCGGCGGCGGTGGCGTCGGTGCCGACACCGGGTGCGGCGCCCTCGCCGCGGACGGCGGTGAGGCCGGCGGGGATCTCGGGAGCGGGCGCGGGGGCGGCGACGGGTTCAGTGGCGTCAGGGGGCTCGGCGGCGCTGAGAGCGGCGGCGCTCAGAGCGGCGGCGCTGAGAGCGGCGGCGAGAACGGCTATGACGTTCGACAGGGCCACGGCACAGAGCCCTCCGGGCGGTCAGTCGCGCCCGCGCAGGATCAGCATGCGGACGAGTTGGACGACGGCCATGGCCGCGGCGGCGACGTAGGTCATGGCGGCGGCCGAGAGCACTTTGCGGGCGCCGGCGAGCTCGTCGTCGGTGAGGTAGCCGCCGTTGGCCAGGGCGCGGAGGGCGCGGCGGCTGGCATCGAACTCGACGGGCAACGTGATCAGGGTGAAACACACGGCAAAGGTGAACACGAGAATGCCGATGTCGAGCAGAGGGGGTATCCGAAAGATGAGGCCGAGGAAGAACAGGGGGAATGCGAGGCCGGAACCGAGGCGGCTGATGGGGTAGATGGCGCTGCGCCACTGGAGGGGGGCGAAGGCGCGGGCATGCTGGATGGCGTGGCCGACCTCGTGGGCGGCGATGCCGAGAGCGGCGATGCTGCGGCCGTGGTAGACGGCTTGGGACAGGCGGAGGGCGTGCGCCCGGGGGTCATAGTGGTCGGAGAGTTGGCCGGGGATGGGTTCGAGGGAGCAGGCGGCGCCGTCGGGATAGCGGTCAGGATCCTGGACGAGGGCGATGCCGGAATCGTAGAGGATACGGGAGGCGACCTCGGCGCCGGAGAGGCCGGCGCGGGTGCCGACTTCGGCGAACCGGGCATAGGCGGACTTGACTTTCCACTGAGCCCAGAGGCTGAAGATGAGCACGGGGATGAGCAGGTAGAAAGTGGACATGGCTGCAGCGGCTTCCGGTTACTCGCCCTGCCCGCGCTGGGCCGGGGGACGCATGGTGCATCTTCCGTTGAAAATGGCGCCCTCCTCGATGAGGATCTTGCGGGCGCGAATATCCCCAGTAACTCGTGCACTAGCAACGAGTTGCACGGAACCGCCGGTCGAGATGTCGCCAAACACCTGCCCGGCGAGCATCATGCGCTTGCCGACAAGGACGGCGGCGTTGAGGCGGCCGGTGCGGCCGAGTTCGAGATCCTGGGAGCACTCCATCTTGCCCTCGACGAGGCCTTCGACGCGGCACGAGGCGGCGCGGACGTTGCCGGTAACGAGGGCGCTGGCACCGAGGTAGAGGCGGCCGTCCACGTTGACATCGCCCTCGATGCGGCCGGAAATCTCGGTTTCGGAGCCGCTGGTCATGGATCCGTTGATGATCACGCCTTCGGGAATGATCATACGCTGGGGTTTGACGTTCTTGGCGCGGCGTATGGCGAGATCGTCGGCGGTGACAAGGGGATCCTCGCCGGCCTCCTCGGCGGGGGCGCGGTTGCGGCCGGAGCCGCGGCTGTTCTGGAGGACGCCGTGAAAGGCCTGGTTGACGCGGCCGAAGATGGAGCCCTCTTTGGAGGCCTGGGCGAGATCCTCGTAGGTATCGGGCACCCGGCCGGCATCCAACGACTTGTCTGGCTTGCTGCGATCTCGCACGATTAGAAGTATCCTAGCCGGTTTGCGATGTCGGCGATACACGCCGAAAGCTTGACCCTCGGATGACTCACGATGAACGGCCTTCCTGAGTTTACCGTTTCGGAGACGCGTTTATCAAAATAGATGAAGCCGAGATTCTCGGGTTCGATGAGGAGATCCTGCCGGGCGTACTTGGAGAGGATATTGGCCGCGATCTGGGCTTCGTAGGCGTTGTTGGCGCGGTTGACGACGATGCGGGGCTTGATGGATCGGGCGATGGCCACCATCTCCTTGCAGATCTGCCTGCGGAACTCGGGGTCGAACATCTCGGAGGTCTTGATGCATTCGATGAACTCCGTGAGGCTCTCGATGCGCTGGAGGAGGACGGCGACGTCCTGGCTCTGATAGAAGCGCTCGATACGCCGGAACAACGCGGCACGAAGGAACTTGAACGCATTGTCGATGCTGGTTTTCTCGGGGGTGATGATGAGAATCCCGTTGGTATCCGTCATGAGAAAGAAATCCAACGTGTTCAAATGGGCCCCCGCATCCAGATCGACAACGATCAGATCCGCTTCAAGCTGGCGAAGTTCCCTGATCAAGGCGACTTTCTGCTGATAGCGGGGATTGGCCACGTCGAGCAGGCCGGTGGTGCCGGGGATCAGGGAAAGGTTGTCGTAGGGGGTGTCCCAGACGACACGATGGAGGTCTTTGCCGCCTTTCTGGTAGAAGAAGTCGTCGAGGCGGCGGTCGGGATGGGCGCCGAGGAGGGTTTCGACGTTAGAGCAACTGAGGTCGGCGTCGACGAGTACGACGCGCCAGCCTTTGCGGGCGATCTCGATGGACACGTTGACGGCAAAGCAGGTCTTGCCGACGCCCCCCTTGCCGCCGCCGACGACGAGGATTTCGGGCTCGTCTTTCTGGGGCCGGGAAGCGGGATACTCTTCGATCAGCCGCACCGGTTCGTCTCCAGTTCGCACACGTGTGTGGGTCAATGCCCCCGCTCAGCAGCAAAGAAAACTAGCATAGGATCGGGCGGTAAGTCAATTGATTACCGCGGTATGGGCAGGGAATGGCGGGCAGAGAGGGGTTCCTTTCCCTGGGTGGGTATGCGTGGTATAATCTTCCGGCCGCAAGGGTTTAACGGGAACTCACACGTTCATGAGACAGCCTTTCCCAGACTGGATCCGCCGGAAATGGGCGTCCGGAGAGGGGTTTTCCTTCACGAAGGAGTTGGTGAAGGAATTGGGACTCCACACGGTATGCCAGAGCGCGCACTGCCCGAACATGGCGGAATGCTGGCGGGCGCGCACGGCGACGTTCATGATTCTGGGCAACGTATGCAGCCGGGACTGTTCGTACTGCTCGGTGCGCAGCGGCCGGCCGGAGCCGGTGGATGGGGATGAGCCGGGGAAGATCGCCGAGGCGGTGGCGCGGATGGGGGTGAGGCACGCGGTGGTCACGTCGGTGACGCGTGATGACTTGGCCGACGGGGGCGCGGCGCAGTTCGCCGAGACGGTGCGGGCGGTGCGAGCCGCGAATCCGGAGACGACGGTGGAGGTGTTGACGCCCGATTTCGGGGGCGATGCGTCGTGCGTGGGGACGGTGCTCGATGCCGAACCGGAGGTGTTCGGACACAACGTGGAGACGGTGGAGCGCTTGTTTGGGGAGGTGCGGGGCGGCCGGGCCGCATACAGCACGTCGCTGGCGGTGTTGCGCGCGGCGGCGGGCCATGCGTCGCGGGCGATCGTGAAGTCGGGATTCATGGTGGGCCACGGGGAGACGGGGGAGGAGGTGGCGCGCACGCTGTCGGACTTGCTCGAGTCGGGATGCGAGGCCGTGAGTATCGGGCAGTATCTCCGGCCGACGAAGGAGCAGCGTGCGGTGGTGGAATACGTGGAGCCGGCGCGTTTCGAGGAGTACGAGAAGCTGGCGTACGACTTGGGGTTTTCGTATGCGATTGCAGGGCCGTTCGTTCGGAGTTCGTATCGTTCCGAAGAGATGATGCAGCACGGGTTCGCCAACCGGAGCAGCAGCCGGCCAGGACGCCGCGTCCGTTCCAGGGACGTGATGGCGGGCGAGGCGTTGGCCGCGCAAGCGGGAGAGAAGGCGCCATGACGTACGAGGTGAAACTGCCGAGCCTCGGCGAGGACTCCGTCGAGGAAGCAACCGTATCGTACTGGCTCGTCGAGGAAGGGGATCAGGTGAAGGAAGGCGACGATCTGGTGGAGATGACGACGGACAAGGCGGCATTCAGCGTGCCGAGTCCGGAGAGCGGCACGGTGCTGGAGAAGCTGGTGGAAGAGGGGGACGACGTCCGCGTAGGGGACGTGCTCTGTACGTTGGAGACGTAGCGCGGGCGGGACGGGCAATGGTGTGATGGCCGCGGATCGGCGGATCAGACGAAGGGATCGGACATGGCAATCGGAGTCGGTGTGATCGGAGCGGGCACGGTAGGGGGCGGCGTGATCGAGACGCTCCTTGGGAACCGGGCGGTGATCGGCGAACGGCTCGGGGCGGATGTGTCGCTCGTGCACGTCGCCGACATGCGGCCGGAGGCGTTTGAGGCGTTCGAGTTGGGCGGGGTGACGGTGAGCGAGGACGCGCGGGCGCTGATCGCGGATCCGAAGGTGGACGTGGTGTGCGAGTTGATCGGGGGATTGGAGCCGGCGCGCACGTTCATCCTGGAGGCGCTGGGCGCGGGGAAGAGCGTGGTGACGGCGAACAAGATGTTGCTGGCCCATCACGCGCCGGAACTGACGGAAGCGGCGGTTGCGAACGGTGTGGAACTGCGCTATGAGGCCGCGGTGGCGGGCGGCATTCCGATTATCAAGTCGTTGCGGGAAGGGCTCGCGGCGAACCGGTTCGAGTGCGTGTACGGGATCCTGAACGGGACGTGTAACTACATTCTGAGCCGGATGACGTATGAGGGGCTCGAGTTCGGTGAGGTGCTGCGGCAGGCGATGGAACTGGGGTTCGCGGAAACGCCGCCGGATCTGGACATCGAGGGGCACGATACGGCCCACAAATGCCAGATCGTCGCGTCGCTGTGTTTCTCGACAGAGGTTGCCCTCGACGAGATCCACGTCGAGGGCGTCACGAAGGTGACGGGGGCGGATGTGGCGTATGCGCGCGAGATGGGGTATGTGATCAAGCTGTTGGCGGTGGTGCGGGACGTAAACGGCGACATCGAGGCGCGGGTGCACCCGACGCTGGTGCCGGAGGCGCATCTGTTGGCATCGGTGCGGAACGAGTTCAATGCGGTGTACGTGGAGGGCGATGTGGCGGGCGCGACGCTGTATTACGGGCGGGGCGCAGGCCGGCGGCCGACGGCGAGCGCCGTCGTGAGCGATATCGTGGACATTGCGCGGCGGGACGGGGCCCCTCCCCCACGCCCGTTTGTGTATGCGGAGAAGCGGACGGTGCGCAACATCGGGCAGCACGTGGGCCGCTACTACCTGCGCCTGACGACGCTCGATAAGCCGGGCGTCCTGGGGAGCGTGTGCACAATCCTGGGGAATCACGGGGTGAGCATTGCATCCTGCATCCAGAAAGAGGAACATGAGGAGCGGCCGGTGCATGTCGTGTTGATGACGCATGAGACCGTGGAGGCGTCGCTGCGGGCGGCGCTGGCGGAGATCGACCGGCTTGAGTTCATACGGGAAGACACGCACGCGCTGCGCGTAATCCAGGAGTAGCCGACTATGCTGATCCAGGGGGTGATCGAACGGTACCGCGAGTATCTTCCCGTGACGGAGAAGACGCGTATCATCTCGCTGAACGAGGGGTCGACGCCCCTGATTCCGGCGTACAACCTGAGTGCGGCGATCCATCCGCGGATCGAGCTGTGGCTGAAGTACGAAGGGCTGAATCCGACGGGGTCGTTCAAGGATCGCGGGATGACGATGGCGATCACGAAGGCCGTGGAAGAGGAATATCAGGCGGTAATGTGCGCGTCGACGGGGAACACGTCGGCGTCAGCGGCGGCGTTCAGTGCGCGGGCGGGGCTGACGTGCGTGGTGCTGATCCCGGAGGGGAAGATCGCCTTGGGCAAGCTATCGCAGGCGATGATCCATGGCGCGAAGGTGATCCAGATCCGGGGGAACTTCGACGACGCGCTGCGGCTGGTGCGGACGATCACGGAGAACCACCGGGTGGCGCTGGTGAACTCGATCAACCCGTATCGGATCGAGGGGCAGAAGACGGGCGCCTTCGAGATCGTGGACGATTTCGACGGGCACGCGCCCGATTTCCACGTGTTGCCGGTGGGGAACGCGGGGAACATCACGGCGTACTGGAAGGGCTACAAGGAGTATCTGGCGGCGGGCAAGAGCCGGAACCTGCCGCGGATGCTGGGGTTCCAGGCGGCGGGGGCGGCGCCCATCGTGCTGGGGCATCCGGTGGAGAAGCCGAAAACGTTTGCGACGGCGATCCGCATCGGGAATCCGGCGAGTTGGAAGACGGCCGAGGCGGCGCGGGACGAGTCGGGCGGGGTGATCGGGATGGTGACGGATCACCAGATCCGGGAGGCGTACAAAATGCTGGCCTCGCTCGAGGGGGTGTTCGCGGAGCCGGCGAGCGCCGCGGGCATTGCCGGGCTGATCAAGCTGTCGGATAACGGGTATTTCGAGGACATGGAGCCGGTGCGGGGGGACAAGCTCCAGGTGGTGGCGATCTTGACGGGCCATGGGCTGAAGGATCCGGACAGCGCCATCAAGGCGGCCGCGGAGCCGATGACGGTGGAGGCGGACGAGGGCGCGGTGCTGGACGCGATGGGGCTTGAGGTGGCCGAGCCGGCCACGGTGTAGGGGGCTCGATGCCGCTTGGCCTGATCTTCGACATGGATGGCGTGCTGG
>JAFGTL010000611.1 GCA_016934125.1 Candidatus Hydrogenedentota bacterium | reverse complement strand
GGCGGCTCGTTGACCACCGTGCCGGTAGTGTTCACCGGCTCGCGTCTCGAAGTCAACGCACGCACAGGAACCGGCGGCACGCTGCACGTAGCGCTCCTGGACGCGGCAGGGAAGCCGATTCCGGGCTACGAGCGCTCCGACGCCATCACGGGCGATAGCCTGCGCCACGCCGTCACCTGGAAGGGGAAAGGCGACGTAGCGCTAGCGCCTCTGGCGGGCAAACCCGTCGCGCTCCGGTTCGACATGAAAGACGCGGAGCTGTTCGCGTTTGCCTTCCGGCAGGACTGATCCGCAGGCCGGCGCTACACGACGCCCCGGCTACGGAGTTCGACGAGCGCCTCGCTCACCTCGTCCTCCATGCCGGGCGCGAAACGGGCCGGATAGCCGTATTCCCAGGCGCTCACCACCTCGTAGCCGCCCTCGGGCAGCATGGCCGAGGTAGGCAGGTAGAGGCCCGTTCCGTCCGTGTAGCCGAGCGGGAAGGTGACGCCCCCACCGTAGAACGCCTCGATAAACGGCCCCCAGGCCCCCACCGCCTCGCCCTCGAGCCCGGTGATCCGAAGATCCCGCCCGAGCCGGAGTCCGTGGGCCGTGAGCGGCACGGCGGCGGGCAGCGTATCGCCGCGATCCAGCCGTTCGAGCTGTTTAGCGGCCCACAGGTGGCGGACGCGCGTGCCGGGATCGTCCGGGCTGGTTTGGCTCAGCACCGCCTCGAATTCCGAGCGCGGCGGCGTGGCCTCGAGCGCCCACGTCATCTCGACGGACGCGGAGCACACCGCCGGCTCGATCTCCCCAAGCCCGTCGTCGAGCAGGCCGATCGCCTCGCGCGCCACCATGCCCCCGGCCTCCTCCATGAGCTCCCAGGTGCCTGGGCGCCACGCGTCCGCGCCGCGTCCGATGACGGAAGGCTTGGAGTCGCCCGCCACCCCCTGGAGAAAGAGGCTGGCAGGCGCGCCGAGGTGTTCGTCGAGCAGCCGCATGGCCACGCCGGGATACTCCGCCGAGATCTCCCAGCCCGACATCATGGACGGATGAGTCGAGATCGAGAACAGCAGGCAGACGGGCGTGCCGTCCCGGCCTTTCAGGAGACATAAGGGCAGCTTGTCGTAGACGAAGCCGTCCGGATTGGGCCGGTTCTGGATGGCGCCGTCGGGCATGCGCTTGCGCCGGTTCATGGGGAGGGCGGTTCGTGTCGTGCCGGCCCACAACGTGACGTCGCGCATGGCGTCGTGGGCCCCACACGCCGCACGTACCGTCGCCTGTTCGAGATCGTTCAGATACAGCCGATCCGGCGGCTCATACCCGGCCGAATACCACGTGCCGACGGACGGCCCTACATGATTGTGCGACGTATTCAGCAGGATCTGCCTCGGAAGGAGATCCAACCGGCGTCCGATGGCCCCTTTGAACCGATCCGCCTCTTCCCGGCCGAGAAAACACAGATCATAACCCATGATCAGCGCCGGTTCGCCGCCGTGCTCCACGAAGAGCGCGCGCACATAGACGTCATCATGTACGCCGTCGCACCCGTGCGCCATATCGCGCCCGCCAAACCCCATCATGGTGGTGCCGATGGGGGGCGTGATGACTTCCCGTGCAAAACCGGCCTTCATGGCATCCGTTCCTTTCCGAGTGAGGCGTCGCGATCCAGCAGACGCGCATCCGGATGCGAAAAGTCCTGCGCCTGCCACAGCCGTCGTCGCGAGGAAAGCGCGGCGTGAGCAATGGCGCAATGCTGAATCGTCCATTCCTCGGTTCTCCATTTCCACCCCGCTCGCGTCAACGCGGTTGGGCGACGGGGGCGCCGATGCGGGTGGCCCCAACGGCAACCCGATCATACCAAGGCACTCAGCGCACGAACCACCGGACGGGATAGCGCCCGTCAATGTCCTCGAAGGCCAGCGAATACGGATCGCAGCGCCGGTATACGACGTGGCCGTCGGTGCGCAGCATGAGCCAGCCGAAGTCCCATCCCCGGGTTTCGTACCGCACAGGGACGTGGGGCTTGACGCGAATCACCGGATGCGAACCGGCCATGAACAACTTCTGGCCCGTATAGTAATAGCCGGGCCCGGCCTGGGCGAATAACTCGTGTTCGAGGCCGCTGTCCTCGTCGCCCGCGAGGCCGGCGCACAGCCCGCTCACGCCGACCTTCAATGCGCAGCCCGAGGTGAATGCGTCCACGAGGGCGTCCAGCGAACCGCGGACGACCGCTCCGTCCGCGTCGTGAGCGAGCACCTCGCGCCACGTGTCGCAAACGCAGTACCGGAACACGTCGAAGTCGTACACGAAATTCGAGGACGGGGCGTTGGTTTCGCTGTCCCAACTGTCCTTGACGTGGTACTTGGGCATGTCGGGCGGCTGCTCCAGGGGCGACGCGCCCGGGTTGCCGGTCGCCGGGAGGCCGTCGAGGTAGGGACGCGCGATCCCCTGTTCTCCGTTCTGATTATAGAGAAAGAACGACATGGAGGGGCGTGGGCCGAAGCCGACCGGCAGCAGGATGGGCTGCCGCAGGCTCATGATCCCGGCCGCCCACGAGTCGCGCACGAGGTAGGTGACGCCGAACTCGGCCACCTCGAGGATGCGCTCCGCCTCGTCCGAGTTCACGTCGATATGTTCGTTGTGGAGGAACTCGGTGTAGATTCGCAGATCCGCGCCGCGGCGGATGGCGTCCGTGAGGGCGGTCTCGCCGCCCGACACGACGGCCCGGCCGGAATCCAACTCCAACACAGATGTCCACTCGGCCATGTGACAACTCTCTTCCTGCCGGTGCACGGGCAAGGAACAGTCGAATATGCCGGAACTGCGACACGCATACGCGAAGACGCGCTAGAACCCCATTCACCGCATGGACGCTTGGCCGCCGCGCCGAGGCCGGAAGGCTGGCCGGGCCGGGGGACGTGTCCCCCCACTCCATACCCTCGCCTTCCTCAGGCTACGAGGGGCGCAGCGAGGCCGCCACGCCTCATCCCTCGCGGATCAGGATACCGCGAAGAAGGACGCGATGCAACCGAGCCGGAGCGGCCGGTGGGGCCATGTCAGTACCTCGTGTCCCCCCGGATGGACTCGCCATGCACAGATTGCGTCGGACTCCGTACCCCAGTATAATGCCTTGCCATTGCTGGGTATACGAAAGGGGGGGAACGCCATGTCCCGTGCGGCTTCGCCCGTTCCCGGGCCGGTTCGCGCCCTCCTCGAGTGTTCCCGCACCCGATTCGCCCTTTCCATCCTTCTCCTCTTCCTTGCGGGCCTCGCCGCGACGCTGTTCTGCACGCACCTGTTCTTCGCTCCCGAAGAGCCGGTGGCCGCGCTCATGGTTCTGCCCCCCGCCCTCGTCGTGGCGCTCGTATTGCTGATGCTCTCCATGTCCCCGCGCACGGCTGCGCGTCCGTCATGGGTTCTGCTCGCCTGTTCCGGCCTGTGGTTTCTCGTTTTTTCGCTCGGCTGCGCGAACCTGGCCTTCGGCTTCGCCCAACTGCACAGCTACGGCGATAAGCCCCTGCTCCTCTTCATCTTCAACAAGGGGAACGTACTCCCCAAATGGCTCGTGGTGTGCGGCCTCTTCAATATCGTGAGAGCCGTCGCGTGCGATTTCAGGCCCGTGGCAAGCCTTCTGCCGGCTTCGATAGAGCCACTGGCCGTGTTCATCCGCGTAACCGGCGCGCTGAGTATGGGCGCGGCCACACTCTACCTGGCCCTCAGACATCCCCGCCGGCTCAGCGTGGCCTTCACGATCTTCACGCCGATGTGGCTCGCCTTCTCGCTCGGATACATCGAGTGCTATCCCTACATCGCGTGGATCGTGCCCGTGCTCTACCTGTGGCTACTCGACAAACCCATCGGCGAGCGGAACCCGTACGAAATCGGCGCCATTGCAGGCGCATTGCCCCTCATCTACATCGCGTTTCTCCCGCTGAGCGTCATCATTCTCGGGTTCTTCGCATGCTGCAGCCCGCGCAAGCTCTGGCGAGCGCTGCTGACGGCTGCGGCCACCGCCCTGGTGCTGGTGCGCCTCTTCTACAACGGCCCCTTGGACGTGTTCATTGGCGAGTTGTCGGACAACCTCAACCTCGGCGGGCAAGCCGTGTTCTCGCCTTATCAGGGGATGGCGGCCAATGAGGCGTCGCTGTTTTTCGAAAGCGGATACGCGCTGTCCCTCAAGCATCTCGGCGAACTCGCCTACATGTTCTGGTTCGGCGCCGGCGTGATGCCCCTCTTGACGCTCATCGGCGGGTGCGCATTCGCCCTCCGGGCGCGGGTAGTGTCCAAAGAGACGCTCAAGTCATCACGGTTCTGGCTCGCCGTGTCCCTCCTGGGATGGGCCCTGGCCTACTTCCTCTTCATGCTGCCGGGACTGGGCCCCTATCAGGACATCGACTTGTTCTTCCTCACGTATCTTTCCGTCGCGTTCTTCGCAGGACACCTCCTCGACATCCTGTTCACAAACGAGGAGGTGAAGTCCAGAGCCTGCCTCGCTGTACTGGCGCCGTTCCTGGGCGGCACGATAGTCTGCACCATGTATCTCGTCTGGGAGGGCCTCCCCTCGGCCCAACTCATCTGGTAGGCGGGCATTCCGGCGCCGGCGGCCGGGGTTCATAGTCCTTCCGCAGACAACCCGTTGATGACGTCCGCGAACAGGGCAAGCAGTTTCCGGTATCCCGAGTCCGTGAAATGCACGCCTTCCACGAAGTCCTCCCGCTCGAAGCCGTACGCCGAGGGCTCGTCGCAGAAGAGCACCGTCACGCCCGGCCGCTGCATCGAGCGCATGTAGTCCTGGAAGTCCGTATACTGCTCAAGCCGCAGCCCCGTGAGTGCCTCATGCAGATCCTCGATCAAGGGCGGCATGATGAGCAGCAGTTGCGTGTCCTCGGGCATCATGTCGATGATCTCGTCGAGGGCACGCACTTCGTTCGCGCTGATGGGCGTGAGCGGCAGATACAGGAAGTAGAACACCCTCAGGAATGACCCCGGCCCAAACGTTCGCATCCGGGCCATCTGCTCCGCGCTGCCGCTTCGAGCCAACTCCTGCATCGTTACCGCGAAATCGCCTTCGCTCAACAGCGAGGTGCCGATCCCCTTCCGCCAGTACTCCACCGTGCGCCGTTCCGACCACAGCGGCAACAGCCAGTCCGCGGCGGTCAGGACACGCGCCCTCAACTCACTGCAATCAAGCCGCTCCCGGAGGGAGGCATACCCGAGGAAGAGCGTATCGCTCTCCGGGAAGTCGGGCCGCTCACGGATCTGATACGGGAGGAGGTCGATGACAACGACACGCGCGCCGTCCAGCATCCCCGGATTGCGTTGAAGGAGCAGACGAATGGGCCAGAATGAGTTGGTGGGCCGGCTGAGAGACATTACCTCTTCCGGACGTAGGGCAAGGGCTTCCGCAAGCGGATCGAAACAGCACTCCATCAGGCGCGAGGTGCCCATGATCAGGACTTCCGGGTGGGGCGGGCCTTCCACTCGATAACCGAGTTCCTCGGCCAGAAAACACCGGGAATCATGATCCTCCGGGTAGTTCAGCAGCGTAACCGGCCGGAAGACGAACAGCAACCGCACGGCGACGAACACAGCCAGGGCGAGCCATCCCGCCCGGGACGGAACCGGCCACGCGGCGAGCGTGCTAGAACTGGAAGTAGATGAAGGCTTCACTCGAGCTCTCTCTCACAAAGGCCAGGATCACGAGTCCCGCGCCATAGGCCAGCCCCCGCCACCACCAGCGGTGGGCGGACGTCAGCGGCAATTCCCGCTGGTTGAACCAGCACGCGAAATCGATCAGCAACGTCAGCAGGCCGTAGAACACGAGCGCGTCGATCATCCCGTGGAACTGGGCCACGTAGTTGGCGTCGGCCGGAGGGCCCCAGTGCGTGACGATGCGGAGCAGGTAGAGGCCCGCCGACTCGATATCCTGGGCGCGAAACATGATCCAGGTGAGGCAAACGAGGTGGAAGGTGACCACCGCGCTCACAAGAAACGCGGCCCATTCGCGGAGGCCGCTCGGGGGGCGCTCGGCGGCGATCTTCCGATCGCCCGTCATCAGTTTGTGTACGGCCAGATACACGCCGTGGAGCCCGCCCCAAGCCATGAACGTCCAGTTGGCCCCGTGCCACAGCCCGCCCAGCAACATGGTGAGCATCAGGTTGCGATACTGCGCGGCGCGTCCACGGCGGTTCCCGCCGAGGGGGATGTAGAGGTAATCGCGGAGCCAGGTGGACAGCGAGATGTGCCAGCGCCGCCAGAACTCCGTGATGTTGCGGGACAAATAAGGCTGCCGGAAATTCTCCATCAGTTCGATGCCCATGAGCCGGCTGATGCCCCGGGCGATGTCGCTGTAACCCGAGAAATCGCAGTAGATCTGTAACGCGAAGCAGTACAACGCCAGCAGGAGCGTCACCGGCCCGAGCCGCTCGGGCGCGTCAAAAGCCAGATCGACGTACTTGGCGAGACTGTCCGCCACGGCCACCTTCTTCACGTAGCCCCACAGGATCAACTGCGCGCCCGAGTTCCACTCCTCGCGGCCCACCCGACGCTCGCCCTGGATCTGGGGCAGCAGCCGGTGTGCGCGTTCGATGGGCCCGGCCACCAACTGCGGGAAATACGCCACGTACAGCGCGAACGCCACGAAATCGTCCACCGGCTCCTGCCTGCGGCGGTATACGTCGATGGTGTACGCCATGGTCTGGAAGGTGTAGAAGCTGATGCCGACGGGCAGCACGATCTCGAGGAGGGACATCTCGGCGTGCAGGCCGAACGAATCGAGCAGGCCGGCCGCGGACGAGACAAAAAACCCGAAGTACTTGAAGAACCCGAGGATGCCGAGGTTGGTGGCGACGCTGATCAGGAGAAGCCCCTTGCGGCGCCGGGGCGCCTCGGCGGTTCTCAGCGCCTTGGCCACGAAGTAGTCCACAATCGTCGAGATGGCCAGCAGCGACGTGAACCGGTAGTCCCAGGCGCCGTAGAACACGTAGCTCGCCACGAGGAGGAACCGGTTCTGCCACCGGTGCGGCAGCCGGT
The DNA here is from genome assembly GCA_016934125.1 of Candidatus Hydrogenedentota bacterium. Classification (GTDB taxonomy): domain Bacteria; phylum Hydrogenedentota; class Hydrogenedentia; order Hydrogenedentales; family SLHB01; genus JAFGTL01. The sequence continues at coordinate 2,823 of JAFGTL010000611.1, read as the reverse complement.
AATACACGGGCAGCACCAGCGCGATGAACGCGACGAATATCCACGAGTTGAACAGCATGATGTGGCGAGGGAGAACGTCTTGCGACGCGGCCCTTCGGACGTGCACCCCGCCGGCCCGGCGGCGCTACATCGCCGAGATGGCCCGATCGATTCGCGTCAACGTCTCTTCGACATCCTCCTCCCCGTGTGAGTAGTTCACGTACGGCACGTGGTAGAAAGACACGCCGTTCCCGTAGCACGCCTTCATGAACCGCGCAACCGCATCCCCTTCGCCCTGAAGGTTGGGGCAGACGGCGAGGCCGCGGAGCCGGAGCGAACACCCCGCCCGCTCGAACCGCCCGTTCACCTCCTCCCACAGCCGCGTGCCCGTAGCCCACAGGTGGGCGATGACGCCATTCTCGCGGTAGAAGCCGATCACCGCCTTGCAGGCCGCCAGCGAAAGGGTTTCGCCGCCAAACGTCGTCGAGATCCCGATGCTGCGCGCGGATTCGATGAGATCGGCCCGGCCCACATACGCGCCGATGGGCATGCCGTTGGCCATGCCCTTGCCGAACACGGCCATGTCGGGCACGAACTCGAAGTACTCCTGGGCGCCGCCCATGGCCAGGCGGAACCCCGTGACGATCTCGTCCATGATGAGGAGGGCGCCGTGTTCCTGGGTGAGTTGGCGCAGCGCGGGCAGGAATTCCCGCCCCTTCTCCATCTCGGCGTAGTTGCAGGCAACCACCGCGGCGGCGATGTCGTCGCCGTGTTCCGCGAACGCGGCCTTCCATGCCTCGATATCCGCCCACGGCAGCGATTCATGAAGCGCCGACACGGCGGGCGGGATTCCGTTGTGCGGCTGGCTCGCCGCGATGCCGACGGGTTGGAATCCGCCCAGGCTCAGGGTGTTGATCCATCCGTTGTAACCGCACTGGAGGATCCGGTTCCGGCCGGTGGCGTTCCGGGCGATCTTGATACACGCTGCGACGGCTTCGCCGCCGGTCTTCAGGAACCGGACGCGCTCCGCGCACGGAATACACTCCACCAGCAACCGCGCCACTTCGCCCTCGAGCGGGTGAGGATGGCCGAAGATAATCCCATTATCGAGTTGTCCCGCGATGGCCGCATTCACCTCCGGCACGCCATATCCGAGCGTGATCGGGCCGAGGGCATTCCGGAAATCGATGTACTCGTTTCCGTCGGCGTCCCACACGCGGCACCCTCTGCCGCGCACAATCTGGGCCGGCTCGATGCCCTCGATGGTGGGCACCTTGGACGACGTGGAACTGCCCTGGGCCAGATAGTCCGTGCTCTCTCTATACCGGGCCCACGACGTTGAGGCATCCCGATTCATGGCTTGTCCCTCTTGCCTGTCCGGTGATTGGGATGGGCTGTCACCCGCAGAATCCCCGCGCATTTCTATCAGATCGACTCGCATTGGCGCAAGCGCCGCATGCCGGCTGCGCCTTCAATACCGGCCGGATCGATCCACCAGTTCCATGATCCAACGGTATCGCTCGAAGGACACCTCCGGCGGCACGGAATGATCCGAGTGATACATGTAGCCGCCGGCCTCCCGCGCCGCGGAAACCTTCTCGCACACTTCGGATTCGCATTCCGCCGCGGCTCCAGCCATCTTGGTGACGTCGATGTTGCCCCAGAACGTGAGCCGATCGCCATAGGCGCGCTGCAACTCGCGCACGTCCATGCCGGCTTGGGCCTGCAAAGGCTGGAGCACATCCAGTCCGCATTCGATGAAATCCGGGATGAGTTCGGTGCAGTTCCCGCAACAATGCAGCCAGAATGCGATATCTCGCTCGTGAAGGAACGTGCCCAACCGGCTGTAGATGGGTTTGAACAGGGCGCGCCACGAGTCGGGCGAGAACAGCAGGCCCCGCGTGCAAGCCACATCGTCGATCAAGAACAGGGCATCGGGTTTCATGTCCAGGCCGATGCAGTGCTCGATGCACGCCATGACGAGGCCGCTCTGCGTTTCGGCCATCTCGCCTACCCAGTCCGGATCGATCATGAGATCCATCAGGAGGGCCGCATACCCCCGGTGGCGCCACGTGCCCTCCCAGGGACCGTACACCCCGAAGGGAATGAACTTGCCCGTGGCGCGCACGGCATCGAACCGCCGCTTGGCCTCGGCCCACGACGGATACTCGTCCATGTGCCCGAAGTACGACGCCGTATCGACACGCGCCGTGTCCCCGGGCTCGAGCCGGAACCCGCCCTTCAGCGCGTCCCAGGCGTCCCTGTCCTTGGTAACATGCTCGAGGAACTCGAGGGCGCGCGACTTCCCGATGATCTTGCGGACAGTGTAGCCGGCGCGATCCTCATACACGACGAATTCGCCATCCGACTCGATGAGCCTCTGTTCGGCCCGCAACGACGCGTCCATGTGCATCATGCGGATATCCCAGTCGAAGAACTCATCCGCCGTCACGCCGGCCGGCATGCCCTGCTCGCGCCACGCGGCCAGCGTGTCCTCCCAGAAGCTGTCGTATCGCGGAATCCGATCCAGCGGCTTCCGCTCCATGGCGTGCAGGACGCGCGTCCGTCCATTCACCGCGCCGCTCTCCCTGTTTCAGGGCGGCGCCCTGCGCCGCCCATTCAAGGACGCAGCTTACCCGCCGCGCTTCATCTCGTCAACGGCGTCGATCACGGCGTCGGCCAGATACTCGAGCTGCGCCTTGTCGAAGTCGTACAGGGGCAGGTGCGTGAAGCGGTGCTGAAACGCCTCCTCCGCCACGGGGCAACTGCGCGCCATGGCGTCCGTGTCATAGCCCAGTTGCCGCATGAGGCTGAACTTGTACAACGGGGCGAAATGCGGGATCT
>JAFGTL010000610.1 GCA_016934125.1 Candidatus Hydrogenedentota bacterium | reverse complement strand
CCGTCACCGCCGCCAACATCGCCGACGAGTTGAAAGCCCGCGGCCACGAGGTGGAGCGCAAGAAAGTGCTCCTCGACGAGCCCATCAAGGCCCTTGGCATCTACGCGGTTCCGGTGCGGCTCGCCAGCGGCATCGAGGCCAGCGTGAAGATCTGGGTTACGGCGGAGAATCCGCCCGAAGAAGAGACAACCGAGGCACCGGAAAAGGAATCGGAGTAACGTGGCAGCCCGGCGGGAAGCGGGACCCCAGTTCGACCGGACTCCGCCGCACAACCTGGACGCGGAGCGTTCGGTTCTGGGGGCGATGCTGCTCAATGCGGACGCCGTAGGCGCCGCCATCGAGGTGCTCCACGAGCGCGCCGTGGATGTGTTCTACTCCGACGCCCACCAGCGCATCTACGCCGCCATCGTGTCCCTCTTCAGCCGGAATACGCCGATCGATGCCGTCACGCTCGTCGACCAGCTCACGCGGGACGGCTGCCTCGACGCGGTGGGGGGCGCGAGCTACATCGCCGAGTTGACCGGCGCCGTGCCGACCTCGGCCAATGTCGAGTACTACGCGAAGATCGTGCTGGATCAGGCCGTGCTGCGCCGCCTCATCAGTGCATGTTCGTTGACGGTCGGCGAGGCCTACGGCAGCCCCGAAGACGTGAATGAACTGCTCGATCGCGCCGAGGCCGGCATCTTCTCCATCGCGGAAACGCGCCAACTCAATCCGATCTATCGCGTCAGCGACCTCCTCGCCGACGGCATCGACCGCATCGAGAAGATTATCAAGTCCGACACGAGCACCGGGTTGCCTACCGGATTCAAGAAGCTCGACGAGCTGTTGTCCGGGCTTCAGCCGTCCGACATGATCGTGCTGGCCGCCCGCCCGTCGGTCGGCAAGACCGCGCTCGCGCTCAACATCGCCTCGCACGTCGCCATTCAAGAGAAGAAGTCCGTCCTGATCTTCAGCCTCGAGATGGCCAAAGAGCAACTGGTTCAACGGTTGCTCTGCATGGAGGGCCGGATCAACTCGAAGCGGCTTCGAACCGGCTTCCTCGCCGGGAGCGAGTTCCCGAAACTCCAGCAGGCCGCCGATCGGCTCAGCCCCGCCCCGATTCACATCGACGAGACCCCCAACGTGAACGTGCTCGAGATTCGCTCGAAGGCACGCCGCCACAAGTCCCAGCACGAGCTGGATCTCATCATCATCGACTATCTCCAGTTGATGTCCGGCCTCGGGCGCACCGAAAGCCGCCAAGTGGAGATCGCCCAGATCTCGCGGTCGATCAAGGGCATCGCGCGCGAACTCAACGTGCCCGTGCTGGCGTTGTCCCAGCTGAGCCGCGAGGCGGAAAAGGACGAGGAAGGCATTCCCAAGCTCCAACACCTCCGCGAATCGGGCGCCATCGAACAGGATGCCGACGTCGTGCTCATGCTGTCCCGGCCGCCCGCCTACAAGCGCGGCGGCGGCGACAGCGACGACTACGATCCGGCGTTGGAGAAGCTGGTGTACTTGAACGTCGCCAAGCAGCGCAACGGCCCTACCGGTAAACTCGACCTCCTGTTCGATCGGGATATCCAACGGTTCATGGATCCGGCCCACGGCGTCGCCGAGGAGGAATACGTGCCCGCGGCCGAGTACGACGGGGACGACTCATACGAGGCCGGAGAGCCCTTGGGCGACGGCGACGACATTCCGTTCTGATCCGGCCCGGTGCCTGGTAATCGTGATCCTAATGCTCTACAATCGGTAAAAACACTCAGCGCGAGAGAACCTTGGACGGAAGGGGAGGGATCTTACGATGTTTCGTGGCTCTATGGTTGCCCTTGTGACGCCGTTCCGGCCCGATTTCGAGGTGGATTACGACGCCTACGGCCGGCTGGTCGATTTCCACCTCGAGAACGGCACGGACGGCATCGTGCCCTGCGGCTGCACGGGCGAAGCCGCGACATTGACGCACGATGAGCAGAAGGCCTGCATCCAGTTCGTGATCGAGCGCGTTGCCGGGCGTGTTCCCGTCATCCCCGGCACCGGCTCGAACAGCACCAAGGAGGCCCTCCTGCTCACCCAGTTCGCCAAAGAGGCCGGCGCAGACGGCGCCCTCCTCATCACGCCCTATTACAACAAGCCGACGCCGGCCGGCCAGATCGCCCATTACCGCACCATCGCCGAGGCGGTCGACATCCCCATCGTGCTGTACAACGTCCCGGGCCGCACCGCGACGAAGATGCTCCCGGAAACCATCGCCGAACTCTCCAAGACGCCGAACATCGTGGCCGTGAAAGAGGCCTGTGGCAGCGTGGATCAGGTATCCCAGATCCGCGGCGCCTGCGACATCACCGTGCTGTCCGGCGACGATGCGCTCACGCTGCCCATGATGGCCGTGGGCGGCAAGGGCATTATCTCGGTGGCCGCCAATGTCGTGCCGGCGAAGATGGCCCAGTTGTGTGCGAGATTCGACGCCGGCGATCTCGCCGGGGCACAAGCGATCCACTTCGAGCTGCTGCCCCTGTTCAAAGGGCTGTTCCTCGAGACGAATCCCATGCCCGTGAAGGCGGCCCTCGCCAAGATGGGGCTGATCGACAATGTGCTGCGCCTGCCGCTCACGCCCATGCGCACCGAGATCTTCGCTTCGCTCGAACCGGTGTTGGCGCAACTCGGCCTGGTGTAGGCGGGCGGTTCCACATCGCGCGCCCGGCCACGGGCGGACAAGGAGGAGGATCATGAAAGTCTGCGTTGCCGGAGCCTGCGGCCGCATGGGACGCCGCATTGTCGAACTGGCCATCGGCGAAGAGGGCATCGAGATCGGCGGGGCCTTCGAAGTCTCTGCACTCGCGGGCACCGAACTCGTGGCGGGCCACGAATGCGGCCGGCCTCAGAAGATCGTCGTCTCCGAGGATGCCGCCGCCGAACTCAGCAACTCGGATGTGCTCATCGACTTCACCGTGGCCGAGGCGTGTGCGGCCCACGTGACACTGGCCGCGCAACTCGGCAAGCCGGCCGTGGTCGGCACCACCGGCCTGTCTCCCGCCCAGCAGGCGGCACTCGCCGCTGCCGCCGAAGCCATCCCCGTTGTCCACGCGCCCAATATGAGCGTCGGCGTTAACCTGCTGTTCAAATTGACGGGCGAGATCGCCCGTGTCCTCGGCCTCGACTACAACGTCGAGATCGTCGAGTGCCACCACAACCAGAAGAAGGACAGTCCGAGCGGCACGGCCCTGCGCCTCATGGAACGCGCTGCGGAGGCCCTCGGCCTCGATCCCGCCCAGGAGGTGGTTCATGGCCGCGAAGGCCTGCCCGGCGCCCGGCCTGCGCGCCAGATCGGCATGCACGCCGTGCGCGGCGGCGACGTGGTCGGCGAGCACACCGTCAGCTTCATCGGCCAGGGCGAGCGCATCGAACTCACCCACCGCGCCCACAGCCGCGACAACTTCGCCCGCGG
>JAFGTL010000041.1 GCA_016934125.1 Candidatus Hydrogenedentota bacterium | reverse complement strand
CAAGAGCCCTGCTCCCAGCCCGACAGCGAACAGCCACGTCAAGGTGTCGGCCGGCCTCGACTCAATCGGGAAAGTGCGTTTCCACACATGCATGAAGCGCTCTCCCCTCATCGCCCCAATTGCACTACCCCAAGCCTAGCACAGATTCCCGAAACCCGCAACACCAAACTCGGCCGAATGCGAGGAACAGGGCCTGGCCCGCGCCCTCACACAAACCAGGCCGGGACCACCGCGCCGCCGCCGTTGACGGGCAGGAACACGCCGGTGATGAATCGGGCCAGTTCGGACGCGAGAAACGCCACCGCATTGGCGATATCCTGATCTTCCCCCCGATGGCGCAGGGGGACCATGTTTGAATACTGGCAGGGCCCCGGTTCGGGCGCGTCGGGCGTCTTCTCCCGTTCTCGATCGCGATCGCTCAGCATCCATCCCGGCGCCACCTGATTCACCGTGATGCCGCTCGGGCCCAGTTCCGCCGCCAGCGAGCGGAGCAGCCCGTTCATGCCGTGTTTGCCGCTGACGTAGGCCGACTGGCTCGGCCAGCATTGCATCGAGCATTCCGTGTTAATCCCGATCACCCGCCCCCACCGCGCCTCGATCATGGCCGGCACAAACGCTTTCACCATGTGCACGTTGTGCATCACGCAGGAGCGAAACTGGCTCTCATAATCTTCCTGCCCCTGTTCGAGCACCGGCTTCCAGGTGTACTGGATCACGGCGTTGTTGACAATGATGCCGGCCGGGCCCAGGGCGGAGGTAACCTGCTGCTGCATGGCGCCCACCGAATCGGCGTCTGTCACATCCGCCTGCACGGCGCACGCCCGGCGCCCCACGGCCTCGACTTCCGCGCAAAGCTCGTCCGCCTTGGATTGGTTGCGGTGGTAGTGCACCGCCACGTCCGCGCCGCACTCCGCCAGCGTCCGCACCATTACCCGGCCCAGATCCCCCGTGGCCCCCGTCACCACGGCGACTCGCTCACTCAGATCGATCCGCATGGCCCTTCTCCCTCACGCACACACGGCCTGATGGCCGCCGTCCACCCGCAGCGTGATCCCGTTGACGTACTCGGCCTCGTTGGACGCCAGGAACACTGCCGCGTGCCCGATATCGCGCGGCACGCCGATCCGGCCCATGGGCACCCGGTGTTTGATCTCCTCAGCTGGCCCGGGCTGCTCCCAATGCGATCGCGTCATGTCCGTCAGGATCATGCCGGGCGCAATCGCGTTGCACGTGATCCCGTGCCGCCCGAGGCGCGTTGCGAAGCCCACCATCAGCATCCGCATCCCGCCCTTCGACGCGCCGTAATCCACCTGCGCCGGGCCCGTCACGTTCTCGGCGAGGGACGTGATGAACACGATCCGCCCGCCTTCGCCTTGCGCGATCATCTTCTGCGCAACCAGGTGCGTGCAGTGATACGCCCCCATCAGATTCACGTCGATTGTCTTCGCGAACACCTCCGGATCCAAGTCCATCACATCCACAAACGGGCAGATTCCGGCGTTATTGACGAGCACGTCGATCCGCCCGAACTCCCGGCACGCCTCCTCCACCATGGCGGCCACCTGCGCCCGGTTCGACACATCGCACTCCAGCCCGATCGCCCCTGCCGCCCCAAGGGCCCCGAGCCGTTCCGCCGATTCCTGTGCCCGCTCGCCATTCACGTCCGCCAGCACCAGGGACGCCCCCTTCTCCGCAAAACACTCCGCGATGCCGTAGCCAATGCCCCGCGCCCCCCCGGTTACTACCACCACCTGGTTGCCCATGAGCCAATCCTCCAGTTGCCTGCACTTCCCCTCGTCCGCTGCCGATCCGCCAGAGGGCAAAACGCTTTCGTTACCGCTGTTCGAGACAACAAGAGCCCCCGAACGAACCCATCGAGGCCCCTGACAATCGTACGCCCCTATCTATCACCTGGCGCGGCCGGGATACCCGCCGCGTCCACCAGCCGCCCGCCTTCAAGCAGTTTCACCACGGTAGCGTGGCTGTCCCCCCCGTCGAGGCTCAACTCGACGGCCCCGGCGCCGGCCGGTGCGCTCGACAGGGCCGTTCCATCGGCGCGACAAACCACGATTCGCGCGTCGGGCCCGGCAGCATGCACCTCCGCGCGTCCTCGGTTCCCTTGGCGCGTCACATCCAGCCGGCGCGGCAGCCGCGCGATGCAGGTTACCTCGTCGCGGGGCAGGAACACGCGGACATCGGCGGCGCCGGCCACGGGCGTGACGTCGGCCTCTGCCCCGTGCAGGAGATCGAACAGATGCTCGCCCTCGCCGCACGGGACGCGCAACACTTCCCCGTCGAACGTGTGCCCGGTGGCGTTGTACACCATGTAGACGGCTTTCGGCCCGGCGCCGAACCGGTTCACGTACACCTGCCGGGCGCGCGTCGGCACGAGGGGCGCGCAGTCGGCCCCCTCGAACACGTCCGCGTTCTCCCGCAGGATGACGTCCATGTTCTCGGGGTAGTAGCTGCCGAACGACGCGACGGCGTTCCAGAACCGTTTCCGATGGAGCGGATCCGCACCCCGGTGATCGAGTTCGAAGGCCTTGCATTCCGGGAAGTAGAACCGTTGGATGTTGCACTCGAGCGGCCGGAGCGGCGTGGCCTGCACCGTCAAGTCATACGTAATGCACCCCTCGATGAACTGCATCAGGTAGTCGTAGCCCGGATGCTCCGTGGTCAGCACGGAGCCCGGTTTCACCTCGTCCATCGCGTCCCGCACCATCCGCGTCGTCTCGCTGATGCACCGCAGCCACTCCGTGCATCCCCATTCCGCGAAGGTGTGCGTGTGCCGTTTGCTGAAGCACGCCGCGCCCCGGTGGCCGTACTCGTCGAGCCGGATACCGTCCGCGTCCGTCTCTTCCATCACCCGCCGCATCGTGTCCGCTACGTACTGCCGGTACTCCGCCACGTCGTGGCACATGTTCCAGGACTCGTAGTTCCTGCTGTACGTCCCGTCCGGCTGGACAATGCCCCAGCGTTCGCCCCACTGCTGCCCGCACCGCGTGTTGTCATCGGCGAGCAGGGGATCGGTGTACAACGTCACGAGCGCGCCCATCTCGCGGTACTTGACGATGGCCGCGCGCAGCGCCTCGAGCCCGCCCCACCGCTCGTTGTATCCATCGTAGTCGCCTCGGTTGAGGGGATACATCGTTTTCCCGGTGACGGGGTCCTTCACCCAGTACGCGCTGTAGCGCTTGTACAGGGCCGGGCCGAGTTTGGCTTCGAGCTCATCCCACGGCGTCCGCCACGGGCCCAACTCCGCCCACTCCCACCACGACATCAGTTCGATACAGTCGCAGCGCGGTTTCACGAAGTCCGTGCGATACGCCCCGTCCCGAAACAGGGGCGACTGCCCCCATCCGGCCGCCAGCATGTTTACCAGCGGCGTCAACGCCGACGGCGTCGGCCGGAACCCCCATACCCGGTGGCACCACGCCGCATACTGCTCCATGGCCGTGTGCCAGTCCCCCGGATGCGCGATTACGGCCGCGCCGGCCGGTGCGAACGACGCGCCCGGCGCCCGCGTCCTCCGCAGATACTCGAAAGCAAACCCCGTCCCGGGCGTTTGCGGCAGGTTACTCGTCCATTTGAACTCGTCGGCCGTCGGCGTGTCGGCCGCGTCGCCGCTCTCCTCGGCCACGCCCGGCACGTACTTCCGCACGCCAAGCACCTTGTAGCGCCCGTCCTCGTCCGTGCACTGCACGGCGAGGCCCGCGCCCCGCGCCGGACTGAACAGATCCATCACCTGGTAGAGTGCCGCGTGATCGCCGTACCCTCGCCGGACTACCCCGGGCGTGTCCGACACGATGCCCCCGCCCCAGGGGAAGAAGTAGTAGTCGTGGGCCGGATTCTCAGAGATCGCGAGGCCCGAGAGATGGGGAAACGCCACCTTGAAGTCCAGATCGGCCTGCGTCCGGTTCGCGATCTCGAGTCCCATCCGGAGCGCGTCGTCTATCCAGACGCGGAGCACCGCCTCGAGTCCCGCCGCCTCGCACGTCAGCGCGGCTGCGAATCCCGGCGGATCGTCGAGGGCGGCCAACTTGCCGCATACGAAATCGCGGCTCCCCGCATACCGCTTTCCCGCCACTTCAACGAGAAACAGGGCGCATGCCTCGGGATCCCGCACCATTTCCGCGGCCGCGTACTCGTTGTACAGCGAACGGAGCCGCAGGCGGCCGCCTGCCAGGGCAAACGCGCACTGGAGCGAGTCGTTCGCGAGAACCGCCCCGCTCTCATTCACCTGACACGACGCCGCCCGCGCCTGCTGTGCCCCCTTGGGCTCCGCGATAAGGGGCGCCATGTCCACGGGCCGCGTCCGTGGATGGAAATCCTCGTTGGCCCTCAGCGTCACCCGCGTCAGCGGCACCGCCTTGTCCACCTCGATCCCGCTCGGGAGAAACGGACGCGCCCCCTCCATCACCGCTTCCAGGCTGCCCCCTTGGCCCTCCACAGCCGGATCAACAGCCTGCCCGTCCTCATCGAGCCATCGCACCCGCCACGCCTCCGTGGTGTCCGCTTCGAGCGCCACGCGCACCGGCAAGAGCGCATCCAGCCGCCGGGGATCCCACTCGAGCCGCGTCGTGGCCCCGTGCGAGCCCGCGTATAGCAGCAGCCCGTCGGGATCGTCCAGCGCGTCCTCCCGGGGCCGCCAGTCCGCGCGGCATTCCTTGCGCGCCGACAGGAGATAGAGGCGCACCATGTACTCGCCCGCGCCACCCGGCACCGTCAGCTTGTCCTGCTGCCAATCCGCCCCCCCGCTGAACCGCACCCAACTCTTGCCGCCGGCAACCGTGTTGTCGATGCCCAGGTAGAGGTAATCGTCCGGTTTCTTTCCTTCCGGGGGCGCCATTCGGAACACGATCTCGTTCTCGCCCCGGACGAACTCCTCCTTAGGGAGCACGAAGTCGTGCCACCGAATGAAGTCCTTCATGTTCTTCTGCTCGAGGTAAACGGGCACGCCCGAATCGTGCCGGATCCGGTGGACGCGTCCGTTCACGACGATCTCGAAGGCCTCATCGAGGCCGTTGGCCTCACTCAGCTCGCGCCACGAGTAATCGCGCACACAGAAGTACGCCGAGAGCCGCACCTCGGCGCACGCCTCCCACACGTCCGCCGGCACCGCGCTGAGATCGAGCACCTTCTTCGCCCAATAGTCCGGGCCCCGCTGGTGCGTGATCCCCATCGTGCCGCCGCCCCAGTTCCCGTCGTCGTCGTGCACCACATAGGCCGCCCCGCTCAGCCGCTCCACCCTGGACGGAGCAGCACCAGCGAGCGTCGGCATCCCCACGCCGAGAGCGACTAACACGAGGGCTGCAATTTGCTTCATGGCCGCCTCCCCGCACAACGCGAACCGCGTTCCACTGTGCCCGGGCGTCATGTTCCACGAAAAAGGCCGGGGAGGTCAAGGTGAATTGAGCCAAAACCGGCCCCTTGAAGGGAGAGACCCTCGGAAACCACGCCCAGGCTCAACGGCCGTCCGGATCCAGTCCGGCCGCCCAAGCCGCGGCGCGGCGGTATAGCTCCCGCGTGCCCTCGCACTGGAACGCGCGCACATCGTGGCCGAGGGTGCAGTGAAACACCGGCCCCTTTGCGGAATCCACCGTGAACGCCACCGCATACTCCTTGCCGTCCACCGTGGACACCGCGCTGCACAGCGGATGAATCGGCGGCGCCCCGTCCAGGCAGGTGTACATCTCGTCCACCGCCGCGAAATCGTCCATCCCCCGCGTCACCGGATGCGCCGCGTCCTTCACGCTGACGTTGAACGCGCCATGGGGATCGTGGCCCCGTTTCTCGGGGTTCCACACCCGCCCGGCCACGTTCACGAAGGCGTCCCATTCCTGGAACGCCCCGCACCCGAAGTGCACGAGCACGAGCCCCTTGCCAGACACGACGTAGCGCTCCAAGCCGGTTCCGATCGCTGCCCCGAGGGGGAGCCGCTCGGGGTAGTTCTTGAAATGCACCACCACCGCGTCGTAGTGCGCCAAGAGCGGCGAGCCCAGCACCCCGGGCGATTCGGAAATCGACACTTCCAACCGGGGGTCTTCGCGAAGGATGGCCGCCAGCTCGGGCCCTGTTTCCCGCCAGCGATGTCCCCCGTAATCATCCCCCGTCACCACCAGCACCCGCTTGCGGGCGGCGGCCTTCGTGCGTTCAAGCACCCAAAGCTCGTTCACCACTGCATTCGGGCCGCCTTCATTGGCGAAGGCAACACGAAGCCGCCCGTCCGGCCGAACCGAGTGGGGGAGAGGGAGGAGTACGCGCGCCCACGTCGGCTCGTCCCCGTCGAACGCCGCAGCCACCACCGGCGGAACCACTGCCGTCCACTCGACGGGTTCGCCGCTGCCGAATCGCACCGACTCCACCCGGCTGGCGCCGTCCACGTCCCACCACGTGAACCCCAGCACGTACTCGGCCTCGTTCTTGAGTCCGTCGATGGCGAATTCCACCTGCCGATCATCGGATGCCGCCGTGCCCAGCGGCCCATTCACCCCGGGGAACGTCCGCGGAGCGCCCGACACCTGCCGCACCTCCAGGCCATCCCCGGCGCGGGCGGCTTGCTCCGCCCCACAATCCAGGTAGGCCACGATCGCGTATCCGTCCGGCAGGCCCGCGTAGCCCGCCGTGACAGGTTTCGTCTCCACGGCCGTAGGCGCCGGTTCCTCGCCGAAGGCCGCCAAGGCCCCCGCGCAGCACGCCGCCATGACAAGTCTCGCGCTCGTGTTACCGGTGTTCATTGCAGTTTCACAGCCTCCACGGCGGCCGCATCGGCCGCGACAACAGGCGGTTCGCCTCGTCATCGTCCACGAACCGCTCCTCCGTTGGATCCCATCGCAGGCCCCGGCGAAGGGCGATGGCGATGTTACACAAGTGGCACGCCGTAGTCGAACGGTGCGCCGCCTCAACCGGCGCGATACACGTTGCCGTCCCGCGCACGGCATCCAGGAAGTTCCCCATATGGTTGTCGCTCACGGGCAGGTGCGTCTCCTCCGGGCCGAACTGCTCCTTCAACAGCGATTCCGGCTCCGCTTCCAGCGTCCAGCGGTTCACGAACACCCAACCGTCATCGCCCTCGAACTTCACCCCGTGGGGATTCACGTCTTTGCTCGCGAAAATGATCTTCCGCCCATCGGCATACGCACACGCCACGCGCCATCTCCAGGCCGTGTCGTACGCCCCGTCGGTGGCGAACTCGCCCTCCCCCTCGACGGTTACCGGCCCCGTATCATCCGTCCCAAGGCCCCATTGCGCGATATCGTAATCGTGGCTTCCCCACGCCGTTACCCATCCGCCCGAGTAGTCCCGAATGTGATACCAGCCTTCGCCACCCCGGCCATCGCACCGCCCCGGCGTATAGGGCACCTGCGGCGAGGGCCCCAGCCAGAACTCGTAATTCAGCCCATCGGGCACCGGCGCCGTCTCCGTGCTGCCCCCCTGTTTGCCGAACGGTGCACCCACATGAACCGTGTGGACGCGCCCCAGCCGCCCGTTCCGCGCCAGTTCGCACGCAAACCGGAAATCCCGTCCCGAGCGCTGTTGCGTCCCGTGCTGAAAGGCCACCCCGAACCGCTTCACCGCCTCCACCATGGCCTGCCCCTCGGCCACCGTGTACGCGAGCGGCTTCTCCGAGTACAGGGGTTTCCCGGCCTGCGCCGCGGCCACCGCCGTGAGGGCGTGCCAATGATCCGGCACCGCGATGATCACCGCCTCGATATCGTCTCGCGCCAGCAATTCGCCGTAATCCTCGTGGGTCGCGCACGAGTCCTCTTTATACATCTCGGCCAGCATCTTCGTGGCCTCATCGCAGTTGGCCCGGTTCACGTCGCATACCGCGACTACCCGTGCCCGCTCCTTGTGATTGCGGAACAACTCGATGATATGCTGGCGCCCCCGGCTCCCCACACCGATCATGCCCACGGCGATACGGTTGCTGGGCGCCGCGGCGCCCAGCAGGGGGAAGGTCACGATCTGCGGCGCCACGGCGATCCCTGCGGCCCGCGCCAGAAATCCGCGTCGCGTCAGTGCACTCCGCGGCGGCTGCACGTTTCTCATGCTTGCTCCTTTCATGTCAGTCCCTCAGCGCAGTCCCCGTAAGGGGCCGCGGTTCTTGCGTCGGCCACGTCCTTCCCAAACACGAAGCCTGTCCGCGCCCCTTCATCGAGTCCCTTCTTCTATTCCCAACTCCTGAAGCTGGCGGCGCAGCCAAGCCAGCGATTTCTCGATCAACGGCCCGCCCTGGCCTTCGCACTCCATGCCCAACACCCCGTCGAAACCCGCGTCGCGGAGGATCTCGATGCACCCGCGGATGTTGTCCGCATTGACCCCGTCCCCAATCGCGCAGTAACTCACCGCGATCCCCGTCTGCTCGCCCCGCGCCGCCGCCGCCAGCGATTCGCTCACGTCCTTCACGTGCACATGGGACACCTTCTCCTTGAATCGTTCGCAGAACGGCACCGGATCCTGGCCCGCGATGAACGTGTTGCCCGTGTCCATGTTCATCCGCAGGAACGGGCTGTCGCAGTACTCGAGCATCTCCGCCATGCACTCGGGGTTCGTCGTGAAATACCCGTGCACCTCGACGTTGATCGTGATCTCGTGCGCCTCGGCGACCTCGATGATCTGCCCGTAGATCCGCCTCATCTGCTCCATGGCCTCGCGATCCGTGAGCCCCTCCGGCTTGTGCAGCCCGTCCGTCGTCGCGATCCGCGGACACCCCGCCAGTTTCGCCCACGGAATCGACTTCAGCACATAGGGCAGGCCCCGCGACGGGCCGTCCCGGCCTGACAGCGGGTAGGCCGCGTCCACCTGAGAGAACTCCACCCCATACCCCGCCATCTTCTTCCGCAAGAGCGCGGGATCCTCATAGAGCGCCACATGAGGCTGATAGCCGAGCCCGTGGATCCAGCTCACCCCGTCGATCAACCCGCATTCGATGTAGTGCACGCCGTTTCGCTCCGCCCACTGCAAGCATTTCTCGAAATCCCAGTAGGACGAGTTGAACGCATCCGTATGAAATCCAATGTTCATGACACCCCCTCGCCGGTTGTTCGGCCCCCGCACCTATCCTGAAAACATACCCATAAGTATACGAAAACGGTCGATGGCGGCCGGCTCTACGCCGCCCCGCGCTGGGCGGGCGGCTGGCCCGCCCCCAGGATGCCCAGCAGATCCTCCAGAATGCGCTGCTGTTCCTCCTCGGACGCGATCTCCGGCTCAAAGGACGCCCGCTGCTTGATCCCCTCCATCGCGGCCAGCATCAGATCCGCCGCCCGGCGCGGCTCCGCCACCTCCAACTGGCCTGCCGCGAGGGCCGCCTCAACAAGCCCGACGTACGTCTCCCGTACCGAGTCGTAGAACTGCGCCCAGCCGGCCTGCACGTCCTCGTCCATCAGCGACAATGCCAGAATGGACGCCGTAAAAAGCCGGTTTCGCCCATCGAAAAGACAAGTCTTCACTGATAACCGCAACACCGCCGTCAGCCGCTCAAGGGGATCGCGCACGGGCGCGATCCGCTCCTGGATCATCCGGTGCCAGCTCCGGTAGTAGAAGCGGCAACTCGCCAGCACGACCTCTTTCTTTGAGTTGTAGTGGTGGTAGAGGCTGCCCTTGGTGACCCCCGCGTGGGCCGCGATGGCCTCGAGGTTCACGCCATCAAACCCCTGATCGGCAAACAGATCAAAGGCCGATTCGGCCAATCTCGCGCGCATCTCCGGGGATCGGACGGGCATGGCACGACGCTCCTTCACGTTCGCTCCTGCGACTGAGCATACCAGTAAGTATGGAAAATGTCCAGCCCAAATCGCGGCCAACGCGCCCTTGACCCGGGCTCCCCGCGGCCGCGTTGATCATTGCAGGCCCCGGAAAACCGTGGTATCATCGCGGAGTATACGGCGTGTGCCGGGGCGCGCAGCGTCCAGTACGGCAGCCGCGATCACTCTCGACCTCGCGCCCACGTGTAGTCACAGCATGAAGAAACGAACCGCCGGCGGTTCCCACTTGACTCGGAGTGTTGTATGATCGTCAGCGGTGAAGACACGCTGCCGGGCGCCGCACGCTGGAGGAGCGAGGATCCCATGGGGTGCCGGTTCACGACCACGCCGATTCGCACAAGGTCGCGTCGGCGCTTGCGCGCGCCGGTAGCCCAGTCCGCTTTCCTCTTCGCCTTCTTGATTACTCTGCTCCCTTGCGCGCGGCTGGCGGCCGCCGAGGCATCAGATGGCGAGATGCTCCTCGGCATGTCCACGGCATTGAGCGGCCCGACCGCCTACCTGGGGATCAACATGCGAGCCGGCGTCGAGGCGGCCCTTGCCGAGGCGAACCGGGCCGGCGGCGTCCGCGGCCGCACGCTGCGCCTGATCTCCCTCGACGATGGATACGAGCCCACCCGAACCGTGCCCAACATGCACGCCCTCATCGACCGCGAGGAGGTGCTCGCGATCATCGGAAACGTCGGAACCCCAACCGCCGTCGTGGCCATCCCGATTGCCATCGAGAGTGGCACGCCTTTTGTCGCCGCGCTCTCCGGCGGCGGCGCCCTGCGCAAGACTCCGCCCGATCGGGTGGTGATCAACTTCCGCGCCAGCTACGGCGAAGAGATCCGCGCCATGATCGACGCCCTCGTCCGGCCGGGCGGGCTCCGCCCCGAGGAGGTCGCCTTCTTCACCCAGCGCGACGCCTTCGGCGATGCCGGCTTCCACGGCGGTATCGAGGCCCTCAAAGAGCGCGGACTCAAAGACGTCCGTTCGATTGTCCACGCCCGCTACGAACGCAATTCCCTGGCGGTTGAGGGAGGTCTCGCCGACCTCCTGCTGAGTGAACCGCCGCCGCGGGCCGTCATCATCGTGGGCACCTATGCCCCCTGCATCGAGTTCATCCGTCTGGCCAGGCATCATGGCCTGAACGCCCTGCTCCTCACCATGTCCTTTGTCGGTTCCCAGCCCGTCTGTGAAGCCTTGGGCCCCTTGGCCGAAGGCGTTGTGGTTACGCAGGTTCTCCCGCACTACGACAGCGATGTCCCGATCGCCCCCGAGTACCACCGCGCACTCGAAGCCTATGCCCCCGACATGCGGCCCTCTTTTCGTTCATTCGAGGGTTACGTCGCGACGCGCATGTTCCTGCTCGCCCTCGGTTCCATCGACGGCAAGCCCACCAAGGGTTCAGTCATCACGGCCCTGGAAGGCCTCGGGCAGTTCGATCTCGGTGTCGGCGAACCCCTCTCGCTCGGCCCCGGCGACCACCAAGCGTGCGATCGCACCTGGCCCAACGTGATCATGGACGGCAAAGTCGTGCCCTGTAGCTGGGACGATCTCATCTCGTTCCTGCCGGCGGCCGGCCCATGACGCAGACTGTGTACAAGAGCGCGGGCAAGCAGGCCGTCCGGCTCGTGTGGCTGCTCACGGCCGTGGGGGTCGGCTCGGGCCTCCTTTTCCTCGTCATCGTCTGGTGGGCGTTCAACTCCTTCATGTCCGAGGTCGCCCGCCTCGCCGACGTGGATCAGGAGGGCGCCCGCGTGTTCCGCACCGTCGATCAGTGCATCGAGGAAGGCCGTCGCGAACTCACGTTCATCCTGGGCGGCGGTGTCGGCCAAGTCTCATTCCGGGACTGGCACGGCCGGGCCCTGGCCGTTCTCGACGAGATCCGGAACCGCGACGAACTCTCCGGCCTGGCCGGAATCACTGACATGACTGTGCAGCAACTGGCCGATATGCATCGACTCCGCAGTCAGTGCGCCGAATGGCGAATGGAAGTCGACCGCGTCGACAGGCAGTCCCACGAGGCCGAACAACGCCTCGAATCCGTTCTGGGTGCCCTTCGCGAGTCCGTGGCCAGAACGGCCGGCGTCCAGCGCCTCCGTCAGGCCGACGCGATCCGCCGCTACCGGCACGCCCAAGAGGACGAGGCACGCCAAATGTCTCGATCCGTCATCGAACTGCTCGTGCCCGCCACTTCGCTGGCCCCCGTCCAGAACGAACTCACCGACCTTTCCCTCGAAATCGCCCGGTTAACTGGGGAAACCGAACTGGACTATCTCGTGGACTACAGAGAAAACCGGATCCGGCCGGTGCTTCTCCGGCTCGAAGGCGAGTTGAGCCATTTGGGCCCGCCCAACGCGGAATCCGGCCCGCCGCCCATCGAGTTGCTCGGCGCCATCGAACACGCCCTCTTCGGCGAGGACACCCACTACGATCCGGCGGACGGTTCGATGGAACTCGGCCGGGGCGGCCTGTACGCCCTGCTTCGGAACCGCCTGGCCCTCGAGCGCCGGCGGCGCGAACTCGAATCGGACATCGCAAACGTCTTCGCCCAATGGGCCGAAGTCCGCTACGAGATGGAGCCCATTCAGGCGCGGTTCCGACGGGATCTCGCCGATCGCGCGAACGCCCAGTCCCACCGCGGCTGGCAAGTCATGGTTGCCCTCGGCCTGCTGTCCTGGGCGATCTTCCTGATCGCCGCGCGACGCATTACCAACGCAGTCGGTGTCCAAGTGGCAACCGTCGAGGCCGCCAACCTCAAACTGGATCAACAGGCGTCTGCCTTGGCCGATGTCAACGCCCAGTTGGAGCAGGCCATTGCCCATGCCAACCGAATGGCCGACGAGGCCGAATCCGCCAACGCCGCCAAAAGCCAGTTTCTCGCCACGATGAGCCACGAGATCCGCACGCCCCTCAACGGCGTCATCGGCATGTCGGAGCTTCTCATGATCTCCGACCTCTCCCCCGAGCAGGCCGACTATGCCAAGTCGTTGCGCGAGTCGGGTGAGGCCCTTCTCGCCGTGATCAACGACATACTGGACTTCTCGAAGATCGAGGCGGGCAAAGTCGAACTCGAGTGCATCGATTTCGATGCACGGCACCTCGTCGAGTCTGTCGGCGAGATGCTCGCGCCCCGTGCCCAGGGGAAGGGCCTCGAATTCGCCGTCCTGTTCGCGCCTGCACTGCCCACCTGGCTCAAGGGCGATCCCGGCCGCCTCCGCCAGATCCTCGTCAATCTCGCCGGCAACGCCATCAAGTTCACCCAGCACGGCGAGGTCGTCATCCGCGTCTTCCGCGATCAACACGTCAGCGAACAGGCCGACGGCTGCATCCCAGTCCGCTTCGAGGTGACCGATACCGGCATCGGGATCAGCCCCGAAGTCGAGGAACTCCTCTTCAGGCCGTTCACCCAGGCCGATCAAACCACCACCCGCCGGTTTGGCGGCACCGGCCTCGGACTCACGATCAGCAAGCAGCTCTGCGAAGCCATGGGCGGCGCAATCGGTGTGAACAGCCGGCCCGGCCACGGCTCCACCTTCTGGGTTGCCATCGCGTTCGAGCCCGGCGCGCCAACCCCGGCCGAGGCTTCATCCCCCGACACTGCCGCCCTGGCCGGTGCGCGGATTCTTGTCGTCGACGACAACTCCACCAACCGCCAGATCTTCCGCGAATACCTGCTCAGCTTCGGCTGCCACGTGTCCGAGGCGGAATCCGGACAGCAGGCCCTGGCCACCCTCGCCGCCGTCTCGTCCGAGCCCGCGAAACCCTACGACGTCGCCGTCATCGATTCCCGCATGGGCGACATGGACGGAGCCGAACTCGGCCGCCGCATCAGAGAGAAGCCCGTCCTCTCCACCCTCCATCTCGTTCTCACCACCTCGGCCCCCGCCCGGGGTGACGCTGCCCGCCTCCTTGAACTCGGATTCGACGCCTACCTGGTGAAGCCCATCAGGCGGGATCGACTCCTCAACACCCTCGCCCTCGTCATCGCGGGCCGGGCCCCCGAACTCGACGCGGAACAGCACCGTCTCGTCACCCGGCACACCCTCGCCGAAGCGGCGTCGGTTCGGATCCTGCTCGTCGATGATAACGAGATGAACCGCAAGCTGGGCGCCCAGATGCTGCTCAAGCTGGGATTTCTCTGCGACGTCTGCGGAAACGGACGCGAAGCCCTCGAAGCAGT
>JAFGTL010000609.1 GCA_016934125.1 Candidatus Hydrogenedentota bacterium | reverse complement strand
TGCCGGAACTCGGCATCAAGTGCGCTGAGATCGTCCGCCCCCTCGACGATCCCCGACTCAACCGCGTCGTCGACGCGGCCCGCCGCTCCACCGGCATTCACACCATTCCCAAGGAAGGCGCCAGCAAGGAGCTGCTCCGGTTTCTCCGCGAGAAGGGACTCGTCGGCATCATGGTGGATCAAAGCCCCCGGAAAAGCGCCGTGCCCGTCGAGTTCTTCGGCCAGTCAACCTGGGGCACCATCGGCCCCGCCCTGGCCGCACTGCGCGCCAACGCCGCCGTGTCCTCCGTGTCCATCTACCGCGAACCCGACGGCCGCTACACCCTCGAGATCGGCCCCCCGTTCGAAACCACCCGAACCGGCAACGTCCTCGAAGACCTCCAGACGAACTCCCAACGTTACCAGGAGGCCGCCGAGGCCATGATCCGCAAGCATCCCGATCAGTGGCTCTGGGCCCATCGCCGCTGGAAGCCGCGGCCCAAGCTCGAAGAAGAGTGGCGCGCCCGCCTTGCGCGGGCACGCGAGAAGGCCCCCTCCCCGCCCGAGTAGGACGGCATCCGGACGCCCGGCTACTTCCGCATGGAGCTGATTTGCACTTCCTTGCCGGTGCGGGCCGATTTGATGATAGAGCAGGCCACATCCACCGCGTGCCGCGCGCTCTCGAGCGGAATCACCGGCTCCCGGTTCCCGCGGACGGCCTTCACCAAGTCCTCGATGATCAGCGTGTGCCCGTCCGTCGACACCGCCATGGGATCGCTGCCCACCGCCTGCTTCTTCCGTTTCCCGCCGAACAGGTTCAGCAACCGCTCGCGCACCTTGGGCGGCCCCATCTCGCACACTTCCAGCGTGCCGCCCTGGCGGATGAACGAGCCCTTCGTGCCGAAAAAGTGCAGCCGCTGCGGCCCGTCCGGGATGCAGCACGTCGTCGTATACAGCGTTCCGAGGGCGCCGTTCTCGAACCGGAGAATCGCCACGGCCTGATCCTCCGCCTCGATCTTGTGGTTGTGAACCGCGTAGAACCCGCACACGCTCTTCACGGCCCCCGCCAGGAAGATCACCAAGTCGACCGTGTGGATGCCCTGGTTCATGAGGCTGCCGCCCCCGTCCAGTTTCCACGTTCCCTTCCACGATCCGTGCGGCCCCTCGAAATAGCTGTCCGCCCGGAACCACGGCAATGATGCATGTGCACCGATCAACCGGCCCAGATGGCCCTTCTCGATGGAGCGCTTCAGCAGGATGTTGCAGTTGTCCATCCGCGATTGGAAGATGCAGCCGCACTTCACTCCCGCCTTCTTCACGGCCGCCTGCAGCTTCGTGATCCGCGGCGGTGTGATGTCGATGGGTTTCTCGACGATCAGGTGCTTGCCGGCCTCCGCCGCCTGCGCGCCCATCTGCGCGTGCTTCCCGCTCTCCGTGACGATGCAAACCGCCTCGATCTCCGGATCCTTCAGCATATCCGAGTAGCGCTTGTATCCCTTGCAGCCGAAGTCCTTCACGTGCCGGGCGAGCCGTTCCTCGTCGATATCGCACACGGCGGCCAGGTGCGCCCCTTTCGCGCTCACGATCGAGCGGCAGTGGTGCCCGCCCATCCCCAGTCCTACGACGCCGAAGTTCATTGCCTTTGCCATGTCCGTTCCCGTCCTTTCTCGTGGTCGTCTTCCCGGGCACACGCGCGGCCCTGGCCCCCGCAAATGGCCTACGAACGCGTACGATACGGGGAAGGCCGCGCGCGGTTCAAGTGCGCCGAAACCGGCGGGAGGGGTTGAACCAAACGCCAACGCGCCGTACAATCCGATCAGGTGAGTGCCGACACGCGGCGCCCGAGACGAATGGGATCTGTCAGTCATGCCGATGCCGGTTCATTTCTCCGAGACGGAACTCGACGGCGTGTTGATCGTCGAATGCGGCGTGTTTCGCGACGAACGAGGGTTCTTCTCCGAAACCTACAATCAGGACATCTGGCACGCGGCGGGATTCACCCGGCCCTTTGTCCAGGATAACCTCAGCCTGTCCGTCAAGGGCACCCTCCGGGGACTCCACTACCAGATCCTCCCCCACGGCATGGGCAAACTCGTCCGGGCCGTCACCGGCGCCGTCTTCGACGTGGCCGTGGATCTCCGCCGCGGCTCGCCCACCTTCGGGAGGTGGATCGGCCAGACGCTGAGCGCGGAAAACGGTTTGGCGTTGTGGGTGCCCGAAGGGTTTGCCCACGGCTTCGTCGCCCTCGAAGACGACACCTACGTCTACTACAAGTGCACCGGCACGCACGCGCCTGAGGCGGAACGCGCCCTCCGCTACAACGATCCCGACGTCGGCGTCGACTGGCCCACGGCGCCCACCGTGATCTCGGACAAGGACGCCGCAGCGCCCCTGTTGGGCGAGGTGGAGACGAACTTCACGTATCCAGGCTGACCGCGCGGGCGCCTTGCCGCAGCGCGTTCCCATTCACCGAGGAACCCCCAGCATGCAACTCGATACGGCACCGGCCCGCGGCCTGCGCGTGCATTTCTCCGGCATCGGCGGCACGGCCATGGTGGCGGGCGCGCGCCTGGCCCTCGAACTCGGCTGCGAAGTGCGCGGCAGCGACAATCCCCTGTATCCGCCCACCTCGGCCATGGTGCAGGAACTCGGTGTCCCCGTTGCCGCGGGATACGATGCCGCCAACCTCGACTGGGATCCCGATCTGGTGGTGATCGGCAACGCCCTGAGTCGCGGCAATCCGGAGGTCGAAGCGGCCCTCGCGCGCCACCTGCACTACGTCAGCCTGCCGGAATGGCTCAAGGACGCCGTGCTCCGCGCCCGGCGGCCCGTGGCCGTGTGCGGAACCCACGGCAAAACCACCACCACCGCGCTTGCCGCCTACGTGCTCGATCGCGCCGGGCTCGAGCCCGGCTACCTCATCGGCGGGCAACCCCTCGATTTCCCCCACTCGGCCCGCCTCGGCCGCGAAGGCGCCCCCTTCGTCATCGAGGGCGACGAGTACGACACGGCCTTCTTCGACAAGCG
>JAFGTL010000608.1 GCA_016934125.1 Candidatus Hydrogenedentota bacterium | reverse complement strand
TGGTGATGATGGACACGGCAAGCTCTGCGCCAAGGGCGATGGCGGGCGCGGCGGCGTTGAAGAAGGGATCGGCGATGGCCAGGCGGTTGGGCCCGGCCGGCACGCAGGCCATGGCCGGGAACGTGTGGGGGAAGCCATCCTTGTCGCGAAAGGCGACTGCCCGGACGGCCGACATGCGCTGGAACTTCTCCTCGACGCGGGCGGGCATGCACCGGTGCGCCGGACGGGCGCCTCCGAGAAGGCGCGCGGCAGCGGAGACGCGCAGGAAGTTGGCCAGGACGGCGAGTTTGCCGAGGACGCGGCGTTCGGACACGGACTCGACGCGGATCGTCCCGGCGGCGCGAATGCCGGTGTACGCGTTGTAGCGAAGCATGGGCAGGGCGTTGATCATGTCCACGCGGGGGCCGGTGGTCTCGAATCCGAGGAAGGTGCCCCGGATGCTCCAGCCATGGAAGGCGCCGTCTGCGGCCTGGGCCAAGGCCGTGACGCCGACATGCTCGTCGACGAGGAGGTTCTTGCGCGTCTTGTTCATAAGAAACTCGCCGAACACGAGGGCGCCGGTTTCGTAGGGCGTAATGCTGATCACCGGCACGACGTTGGGGCGCCCGTTCGCGTCGAGGGTGGCGAGGAAGATGGGGGTGGTTTCGCCGGATAGGGGCTGGACGAGTTCTTCGGGAAGGGCGACGGGCATCAGGTGGTTGCCTCCTCGAGCCGGGTGGGCCCGCTCCACAGGACATGCTGGGAGCCCGCAGCCCGCGCGACATCGCACAACCGCTCCATGACGTCCGCGGAGAGCAGGGGCACGCCGGCGAGCGGAAACCGGCGATCCAGTTGTTCGTACTTCGCGCCGCACAGGTTCGAGAAGGCGAGCAGATCGTGGCGCTCGCAGTTCGGGAAGGTGTCGGCGACGAACTGCGCCACCCCGCGGATCGCCTCCTCGTCATCAGTGTAGCCGGGAATAACGGGCGTGCGCACCCAGACGGGCACGCCGGATTCGGCCACAAGGCGGGCCGAGCCTGCCACGATTTCGAAGGACACGCCGGTGAACGCCTCGTGATCCGCGGGATCGGTGGTTTTGATGTCGAGCAACACGAGATCGGCCAAGGCGAGGGCCTCGCGGAGGGCCCAGTCGCTGACGGCGCCGCAGGTGTCGAGGGCGCTGTGAATGCCGTGATCGTGCAGGAGGGACATGAACGCGAGCGCGGCCGTGGGCTGGGCGAGGGGCTCGCCGCCGGAGAGGGTGACGCCACCGCCGGAGGTGCCGTAGAACGGGGCATCGCGCATCACTTGCTCGAAGAGGGCCGGCACGGGGATGGCGCGGCCGTGGATCTCGAGGGCCGAAGACGGGCAGAACTCGACGCACCGGCCGCACCCGCGGCATCGATCGCGCTCGACGGCGATCCCGCTGCGCGAGGGAACCAGAGCCCCCTCGGGGCACGCATCGATGCAGCCGCGATCATGGAGGCAGCGGCCGGCATGCCAGACGACTTCAGGGCGGTACGTGAGCGACTCGGGGTTGTGGCACCAGGGGCACCGCATGGGACATCCCTTGAAAAACACGGTGGTGCGGATGCCGGGGCCGTCCTCGGTGGAGAATTTCTGGATGTTGAATATGACGGCGTCGTGTTGTTCCATGAGCGGTTTCGCGGCGCGCCGGGGCGTCAGAGCCGGTGGGCTTCCCGGGCGATGATTTCTTCCTGGATTTCGCGGCCCAGGTTGACGAAATAGGCGTTGTATCCGGTGACGCGGACGAGGAGATTGCGGAATTCGTCCGGGTTCTGCTGGGCCTGGCGCAAGGTGTCCACGTCAATCAGGTTGATCTGCAGGGCCGAGCCGCCGTGCTGGCAGTAGCCGCGGAGGAATCCGGCGAGTTTTTCGAGGTGTTCGTCGTCGCGCACGAGGGACGGCGACAGGGACATAGTGTGCGAGGCGCCGTTCGGGATCACCTCGAGGTCGAGGTCGCCCACGGATCGGGCGGCCGCGGTGGGCCCGGCATGATCCATTCCGGGGACGGCGGCGACGCCATTGGACAGGAAGGTGCCGCGGAGGCGGCCGTCGGGCGTGGCGGCCGTGAGTGGGGCATAGGCGACGCCGTAGTTCCACGAAAGGTAGCCGCCCCGGTAGCGTTTGTGGGTGAGGGGCGTCTCGCAGGCAGCGGCCTCTTCCGCCCACCAATGGGTGAGATCGTGCGCCATCCGATCCGCCCCGGGATCGTCGTTGCCGAACTTGGGCGCCTTGTTGATGAGCAGTTGCCGGAGGAACTCCTCGCCCTCGAAGTTCTTCTCGATGGCCGCGATGAGCGCGTCCATGTCGATACGGCCTTCATCGAACACGAGGTGTTTCACGGCGATGAGCGAGTCGGCGGCCGTGGCCAGCGCGACGCCTTCGACGGTGATGAAGTTGTATCGGGCGCCGCCCGCGGTGATATCGCGGCCGTTCTCGATGCAGCCGCCCACGAACGCGGAGAGGTAGGGCGTCGGCTCGTAGAGGGCGCGCGTTGTGTCGGCCTGGTTCGTCAAATCGATCAGCTGGTGCAGGCAGAAGCTGAGTTGCTCGCGGAAGGCGGCCTCGAAGGCGGCCCAATCGGCCATGGTGCGCGGATCGGGCGTGGGCGGGCCAATCTGCCTGCCGGACGCCAGGTCTTTGCCCTGGAATAGCGTCAGTTCGACGGGCTTGGCGAGGTTGAAGTTGACGTCAACCGTGCCGGATCGATCATCGCCCTGCCGGGTGTTCTCGAGGCACCCCACCGGGGCGTAATCCCAGAGATCCGCCTCGGGCACCCCCTCCCACGCCAGCCCGCGCATCGACGTCTCGTCGAAGTTGAGCAGGAAGGGCGCGCCCTGCGCTTTGGCCACGAGCCGGCACACGCGGGCGAGGAGTTCGTCGGGCGTGTGCGCGTGAAGCCGGACATTGGGTTTGGGTTCGAGGAGGTTCATCTCCTCGATCACGTCGAGGCAGAGGGTGGTGAGTTCGTTGCCGAGATCCTCGCCGTCGGGCCCGCATCCGGCCAGCGTGATCAACTGGCCGAAGGACGAGTTGATGCCCTGGTTGCGGCCGATCCGGCCCTGGTAATCGTAAGCGTAGTTGGGTTTCACCCAGAAACACCGGAGGAGTTCGCGGGCCCAGTCGCGCGTAATCCGGCCGGACTCGAGATCCGCCTCGAAGTAGGGGAACAGGAATTGGTCGAATCGCCCGAAAGACACGCCAGCGCCCGGATAGGATTCGCTGGTGAGCACGAGCATGTGGGTGAGCCAGAGCGCCTCGAGCGCCTCGTGGAACGTGTCCGCGGGCTCCCAGGGCACCTTGCGGCAGATCCGGGCGATCTCGTGCAGTTCCGCGGCCCGGGCGGAGTCGGACGCGGCGCTGGCGAGCCGCTCGGCCTCGTCCCCGTAGCGGCGGGCGAGATCGCACGCGGCGCCAATGGCAATGGCGAATGAGCGGAGCGCGGCTTGCCTGGCGGGATCGGGTTGCTGGGCGAGGGCGGCCTCGATCTCCTCGGAGATCCCCTTGAATCCGATGCGCAACACCTTGGGATAGTCCGGGATGATGTGGCCGGGCACGGCGCCGCAGTTGCCCAGGCCCAGGTTCGACGCCTCGACTGCGCCTGCGCGAAACGCCTCGGCCGCCTTGGCCCGGCGCTTGGCCTCGCGCTTGGTGAGGCAGTGCGACAGGGCCGCATTGAACTGGCCCCCGACGATCAACTCGCCGTCGAGGATGTCGACGGGCAGATGATGGGCGAGCACCTCGGCGAAAAAGAGCGCCACGCGCACGGGCAGCGGCTCCTCCCAGAACCCCTCCGGCAGGGGCACCACCCGGGCGCCGGCTGCCAGCGAATCCTCGAAGGCCCGCAGGAAGGGCATCACCTCGGGCACGATCGTCCAGCGCGCATACGAGTACACCGTATCCCAAGGCGTGCCGGTTGAGAACGGGATCACCTCATTGCGGAACGGGCGCGTATCAAAGGAGAAGTACTCCGCCCGCAACCGTTTCACCCGATCCGACAATCCCTCGGATGGATTCCACAGCGTGGCCTGGCACGTCGCGCCTGTCTGACTGCTCATGGTGCATCGTCCATTCGACGGTTCAACCCCGGTGCGCGCCGCCGCGCACCGGCATCGGCACAACTCCGCACACTTGAGATCATACCTGAATCCGGCGGAAGCAGGCAAAAGGGCGCGATGCGGCCGTTTGCTTCATGCCGGGGTATGCAACATAATGCGGTGCAAGGAAATGCAGCGGATAGTCCCCGTTTGTTCGGTTGCGGGACAGGGCAGATGATGAGCGGGCATTCAGAATCGATCAGGGAACGAGGCGCGAAGCGCTACGGCTGGGGCCGGGCGCTGAGCCATCTGGTGTTGCTGTCGCTGGCGCTCGGGTTGACGCTGTCGCTGGTGGAATTCGAGGCGCTGGTGGGCGAGGCGATGGCCACGCGGAGCGTGTGGCCCTACTGGGTGGGGCCGGCGGGGGCCATTTGGGGCGCGTTTTTCGTGGGCGCGGCAGTGTATGCGTCGGTGGTGTTTGCCTTGTCGCTGGGCGTCTATGCGGCGGCGGCCGTCTTGCAGCGGCTTGTGCTGAAGCGGCGCGTATCGCTCAAGGCAGGCGCAGCGACGGCATGCGTGTGCGCGCTGGCGGCGTCGCAGGGCATCTGGTTCGTGGTGTCGGCCCATT
>JAFGTL010000607.1 GCA_016934125.1 Candidatus Hydrogenedentota bacterium | reverse complement strand
TCTCGACTGGCAGAACCTCTACAAGCTCAACACCGAGGAAACCATCAACTGGCTCATCGCCGCCGAGGCCAGTTCAACCGATCCGGCCGCCATCCGCGCGCTCCGCGCGTTGATTCAGCTCAACTACGGATACCCCGTCGTGCGCAAGGTCGAGTCCGCCAAGAAACTCCTGTCCACCGAATGGGAGGCCCCCATCGAAGTGCGCAAAGACCCCATCCACATCTCCGTCCACCTGGGCCGCTCCGAGTTCTCGACGATCATCGAGCACACCCTCGACGAAATGCTGTCGAGCGTCGAGGAGGCCGAGGCCGCTGCCCAGGTTACGCCGGCCGATATCGACTGCGTCCTCACCACGGGCGGCACGAGCCTCATCCCCGCCGTGCGCCGCATGCTCATCCAGCGGTTCGGCGCGGACAAGCTCCTGCATCGCGACACCTTCACCAGCGTCGCCACCGGCCTCGCCATCGTCGCCCAGTTCGCCTGAGACCAAAGCCCGCCGCCTCGCGGGCCGTTCTTCGCTTGACACGCCGCGCCGCCGAGCCTAGAATGGGGAGGCTGTATTGAGCATGAAAACGCCGGATGGTAGGGAGGTTTCAATCCATGTCGCTGAGCAGCATTCTTCCGATCGTGGTGGCGGTGTTCCAGGTCATCGTGATGATTCTCAACCTGGTGCTGGGCGGACTCGGCATCGGGATCCTGTAGGATCGGACTGGCCACATGCCCGGGGCGGCGCTGACCGCACCGGCACATCCCGCAAACGAAACGGGGAGAGGCGGCCCGGCAACGGGCGGTCTCTCCCCGCGTTTCCTCTGTCCTGGCGGCGCGCCTAGTTGGGCGCGCCCACCTGCTCGGGCCGTTCCGCCGCCTCGGATCCCTCGCCCTCCTCGTGTTCGAAGTCGAACTCCTCCTGGGGCACCAGTTTGATCTCGCACTTCTCGCCGTCGCAGTAGAGATCCTGCTCCTCGTCGGTGTTGAGATTGCGGAAGTCGAGGGGCTCGATCCGCGCCGAGGCGTTCACGTACATCTCCTGGCTGATCTCCTGATACGGCGCCTGGGCGTAGCTGTGATCCCGGAGTGGCAGGAAGCTGACGGATTTCAGCCGCGGCTCGTACAACTCGAGGATCTTGGGAATGTCCTTGGCCTCCTCGGGCCGGAACGTCACCGTCGCGCTCACCTGGTTGTCGGCCCAGTAATACTGCATCTGCGCCACGTTCTCGACTTGTTCCCACACCGACACCGCGTCCTTCGCCCGATCGAAGTGCTCCTGTCGCACGGGGAAATACACCACCCACGTGTTGTCGCCGTACACCGATTCCTCGACGCGGTAGCCGGCCCGGCGGATGGGCTCGACGAGGGGGCTCGTCTTGTCGATCCGGATGGTGCGGTAGTAGTACTCCGAGTGGGGGTAGTGGATGCCGGGCGTCACGCCCGGCAGGAGCGACACCGTGCCGCTCGGCTTGACGCTCGTCTTCTTGATGCTCTCCGGAATGCACAGCCACTGCGCGTAGATCCGGTCGAGCTGGCACACGTACTTGTAGCCTTCGTCGCACCACCCGAAATGCGTCCGCCGCCCGTGTTTCTCGAAGGACTCGATGATGCCCGACTGGGACAGGCCGATCCGCCGGTTCCGCAGCATGATGGCGTTGGTACGCTCGTTGTGCGTCGGCACCAGCGTCACCGTCTTCGCGTACAGGTAGGCGAACTTGAGCGTCCGCTTGTACTCCTCGAAGGAGTCGTGGCGCGACGGGAACGTCTCGACGAGGTTGCAGATCTCGTAGGATTCCAGGCTCTGTTCCGCGCAGGGGTTGGTGCCCGCGACCTTCGCATCCGCCCAGGTCTCCCCGTCCTTGAGCCGGCCGTAGGCCCGGGCGTTCTCGAGCCAGAAGTAGCCCGGCTCCCCGTTCTTCGCCGTCTGCTCGCCCACCCCGCCGTAGTCCATGCCGATCTGGGCCGATACGCTGTTGTTCGACGCCCACCGCCACGCCATCAGCTTCTCGCCGTGCAGATCGGGATCCTTCAGCTTGAGGTACTCGTCGTCCCCGGGATCCCCCAGGGCCAGTTCGGCCGTCCGCCGCACCCCGCCCGATACCACGCACTTCCCGATGACGTTCATGAGATCCGTGATGTCGGCCGACGTGAGCCGCTGGCCCACCCGGGCCGACAACACGACGTCGACGTTCTTGATGCTCTCGATAAGGGGCGCCGGGCCCGGCGCGATCCCGCCGAAGGTGCGGATCGGCGAGCCCATCGGCCGGATCTTCGAGTAGTCCACGTTCGCCGGCCGCTTGCATCGGCCCGCATACGAATCGAGGATGCAGCGCACCAGATCGCCCCATCCTTCCTTCGAGTCCTCGACCACGTGCGTGTATTGGGCGATCTTGGGTTCCTGAATGACCACCTTGCCCGCGCCCTTCGTGTCGAAGGCCACGCCCACGCCCAGCAGAGACATGTCCATCAGGAAACAGAACGGCTCCGAGAAGCTGAAGTCGATCTCCTCGGTGGACACGAAGGCGCAGTTGTTCAGCGCCGCCGAGCCCCGCTCAAAGACGTAGTCCGTCCCCATCATCCACAGGCCCCGGCCCGGCGGAAGGAACTTGAACTCCCACATGAGCCGATACATCTCCTGGGCCGATCGCTGCGCCTTCTGTGCGTTCCACGGCAGCTTGAGTGTCCGGCAGTGGGTGAGCTGAATCGTGTAACAGCCCTCGACCACCCGCCTCACCGTTTCCCAGTACTCCTCGGTGCGCCCGCCGCCGCCCGGGATTACGCGGGCATAGGTGCGCTTGAACGTCACGTAGCCGAGGGGCCCCCAGTCGGGCTGGAGCCCGCGGTACTTGTCGAGGAATTTCTCAGAGAGGCTAAACCGCTCGTTGATCGGAAACAGCATCCGTCGCCACCCCTTTCGCAAACCGTATCATGCCGCATCGCGGCGGCCTCCGCCGCCTCACCACGCTACACCTTCTCGTGCGTCGTCTTCACCCAGGGCAACCCGTCCGCCTCGACCACCTCATAGTCGCCCATGAGGTTCGGATAGCGATCCTTCACCACCTCGTACACCTTGCCGAACACCAGCCGGATCTCCTCTTCGGCGTCGGGCGCCGTGCGCGTCTCGATCACGTGCCGCAACGAACGGAAGTTGCACGACCACCCGATCGTCGTGGCCAGCCCGATCGGCGCAAGCCGGCGGAACGCGGACGTCAGCTTCTTCTTGCGATCGAAGCTCTTCTCCTCCGCGATGCCATACGCCTCGGCCAATGCCGCCTGGATCCCCTCAAGTTGATCGAAGGTCTTCACGAAGACCTCCATGCCCTCCTCGCTCTCCCGGATGTGCGTCGGCACGTAGGCCGACAGCGTATCGAGCCGCACGTAACGCAGCGACTCCTGCGACATGGCCGTCCCGGCCCGGTGCCGCACCAACTCGTGCGTCATCACCCGGCTCACGTCGGCGAACACGAAGTTGAGCATGGCGTGTTCCACCACGCTGCCGTGGCCCACATCCAGAATGTGGTCGAGATAGGGCTTGTTCCCCTGGCGCACCCGCGTCACGTTCGGATTCAGCCCCGGCCCGAACGAGCGATAGCAGAGCCGGCCGTACACCTCGCACAACCGCTCGGAATCGCTCGGCGCGTCCGTAGTCCAGTCCGGCGCGCCTACGTGATCGAGATAGGCCTGAAGCCCCTCCTCGATAATGCGCGTTTCACCGATGAGGAATACCTTCGGCTCGACAAATTCCATGGTTTACGACGCCTCAGGGGCACTACGCCCCGGAATATAACACAAAATATTGAAAATAAATGACTTAAGGGGCTAACGCCCCGGAGAGACAGCCCTACCGGGCCTTGGTGGTCTCGCATTATAGGAGGCCACCCGGCCTTTGTCTAGCACTTTATCACCCTTCCCGGCCCGCGCCCTGCTTCCGACCCGGCCCATTCTGCATCTGCAACGGCAAGTCATTGCATTTAAAGAACTTAAACTGGACGGAACCAGCCCTGCACCCGCCAGTCGTCCCGGCGTCTCCTACCGCGTCACACGCCCGGCCCGAACGGCCCCGCACCCCTCATCGGCCCAGAGGCAAGGATCCGGCCACCCGTTCTGCATTCTGTAATGTAGCACGGAGGGGGCCGATCCGTCAATATATAGTAGCGATTCTCGCTAAACCACACATTATGTTGTGCTTGCGCAGCCCTAGGCCCCTCCCCGGCACGGCCGGAAACCGCTGGCCCCGCAACCAACCGCTTTACAGGCGCCCATGGGGCGCCCCTCAGGCGCCGCCGGGGCGCCCGCCTACTTCGGTTTCCGGTAGTGGGGCGTATCGTTGCCCGGGTAATTGGGTGAATACAGCATCCGCTCGGGCCGGAGTGCCAGTTGCCCGTTCCTGACGAAGGCGTCGCCCCGCTCGGCAAGGTGATCCACCAGCCGCGCCCGCCACCGCCGCAGTTCATCCGCGTGGGCCGGATCGCCCGCGAGGTCGGTGAGTTCGCCGGGATCGGTTTCGAGGTCGAACAACTGCTCTGCGCCGTCCATGGCGTGGAAGATGTATTTGTTCCGGCCGTCTGTGAGGCCGTTCCAGTGGTTGGATTGGTGGTAGCACACGTCGTGTTCGAGATCGATGTACTCGCGCCACTCGGGCGCATCGCTACGCAGGAGGGGGAGCATGCTGCGGCCGTCGAGCCCGTCGGGAACAGGCGCAGCGGCGGCGTCGAGAAAGGTCGGAAGCACGTCGCGCAGTTCGACGGGCTGCCGGATCACGCGGCCCCGCTCGGCGGCCACGAGGCCTGTGGGCCAGCGCATCACCATGGGCACATGGGCCGACGCCTCGTAGGGATACGATTTACGCCACAGGTGGTGATCGCCCGTCATATCGCCGTGATCCGAGATGAAAAGGATCAACGTTTCATCGAGAACGCCGCGTTGTTCGAGCGACTCGAGGATGCGGCCGATCTGCTCGTCGATAAAGGAAATCGAGCCGTAGTAGCCCTGCCGGGACCGCCGGATCTGTTCCGCGCCGAGATCGCCGTGCCAGATGTCGTATTCGGCGCCGCTCCGCTCCGCGTACCGGCCGGCCCACGCGCCCAGCGCCGCCGCGGGCAGGGCACAATCCTCATACATCCGCATGAAGCGTTCGGGCGGATCGTAGGGGCTGTGCGGGCGCGCAAACGACACCTTGAGGAAGAAGGGCTCGGGCCGGGCGTAGCGCTCGAGGAAGCGGACGGCCACATCGCCCGTCCACCGCGTCGGATGAAGCCGCTCGGGAAGGACATAGGCCGCGGAGCGATACTCGTTCCAGCCGATGCCGGTGGCGTTGTATTCGAGTCCGGGCGCCTCCGACATAAACCAGGCGCGGTAATCGCTGCGGAAATCAAAGGACTCCTCGCGGCTCGACTCGTCGAGGATCGTCTCGTGAAATCCGTGGAGGTTACGCTGGGGGCACCAGTGCATCTTGCCGATGCCCGTCGTGTAGTAGCCGGCCTCGCGCAGGGCGCGCGGCTTCTCGACGGGATACCGCTCGCCCACCCGGCCGTAGCCCAGCATGCCGTGGCGCCACGGGCCGAGGCCGGTGAGCAGGCCGGAGCGCGCCGGGGTGCAGGTGGGCGTCGTCGAATAGGCGCAGGCGAAGTGCGCGCCCTCGCGCCCGATGCGATCCAGGTTGGGCGTCCGGATGGCCGGGTTGCCCGCGATGCCCAGGCAGTCGCCCCGGTGCTGATCCGTCATCAACAGGAGAATGTTCGGCCGATCGCCGCGTGTGCGTGCACTCATAGGACGGGATGCTCCGCTCGCCCGGGCCATCACGGCAGCGCCCGCCCCCAGCTTGAGCAGATCGCGACGGCTCAGCGTCGGACTCGAGGAAGGATCGCGCATGGCCGCTCCGCCGTGCCGGCCTCGCCACTCCGCCCACACCGGCCGGGCCCTGCGCCGGCGCGCGCCCCGTTCCGGAGCGCCCGGAACGGGCACAGCCAGTATGCCGCAGGACGCCGCAGGCGCGCAAGTGCGCCCGCCCAACCGGCGCAAATCCCTGTTGACTGTGGTGTTAGGACGTGGTATACCGGTGGCTAGTCACGGGCACGGGGCCCGTGGCCTATTGGGGGACTTGTCCCGAAGGAGAACTGAATCATGTGTTTCAGTGGCATCTGCGAAATGCTCGACAATCTGTGGGGTTTCATCGAGAGCGAGACGCCGTTGTTCGACATCCCCATCGTCTCGAACCTCCTCAGCATGGTGATCAACATCTTCTGGGGCCTTTTCGGCTGCGACTTCTGCGTGTTGTAGTCTGGTTTCCCGCGCCTGCCTGAGGGCGAGCGCATGCATCACCCAAAGCGTAACGTGGCGGCGAGGGCACTCGCCGCCGCGTTCTTGGGTTTGTCGCGCCCGCTGGCGGCAAATTCTCATTGACGGTGCTTCTCGAACGTGCTACATGGATAGCGATACGCGGGCGCAGGGCCCGTGGACAACCGGGGGACTTGTCCCGAAGGAGAATTGGATCATGTGTTTCCTTCCCATTTGCGAAATGCTCGACGGTGTGTGGAATTTCCTCGACAACGAGACGCCGCTGCTCGACATCCCCATCCTCTCGAACCTCATCAGCATGGTGGTCGGCATCTTCTGGGGCCTGTTCGGCTGCGACTTCTGCGCGTGGTAGTCTGGTTTCCCGCGCCTGCCTGAGGGCGAGCGCATGCATCACCCAAAGCGTAACGTGGCGGCGAGTGCCCTCGCCGCCGCGTCTCCGTTTGACGCGCTTGCCTGTAACCGAATCCCCGTTGACGGGGTTGTCAGGACGTGTCATACCAAGTGAGGACATGCGGGCGCGGGGCTCGTGGTCTACGGGGGACTTATCCCGGAGGAGAACCAAATCGTGTGTTTCAGTGGCATCTGCGAAGCGCTCGACAATCTGTGGGACTTCATCTATTACGAGACGCCTCTGTTCAACATCCCCATCCTCTCGAACCTCACCAGCATGGTGGTCGGCATCTTCTGGGGCCTGTTCGGCTGCGACTTCTGCTAGCAGCTACTCGGGTTCGAGGCATTCGGTATTGACCACACCGGGGCCGTCCCCAAAGCGGGCGGCCCCGGTGTCCTTGGATGTCCGCCGCCTCTCTTCTGCCATCCTCCATCCGGTCGGCGCCCGCAATGGAATACCCATTGACTGGGTTGCCTAGACGTGGTATAGAAACAGACAGTCACGGGCGTGAGGCCCGCGGACAAGGGGGGCAACGGACATGCCCGAGAGACGCATCGAAGAACACGAGTCCGTTGGGGGCCTATTCTGCGGGATCATGGTGCTGATGGCGCATGCCCTGCCCATGGCGTTTGTAGCGGGACGCGGATCCATGCCCGCGCTCGTGGCCTTGCTGCTGTTCGCCTTCGGGGCGGCGTGCCTCGTCCGGTGGTTCGCGCCAAGCAATCGCCGGAAGGCGGCGTATGCCGCCACCGCATTCTACGGGACGGTATGCGCCACGTGGGCCGCAGTCCTCGCCTATGCGCTGCGGCGATATGGCGTTCCCCCGCAACTCACCGGCACGGATCTCCTCTGGAACTGCGTCTACGTAACCGTCTACCTCGGCTTCGTCCTGTTCGCCGCCCTTCACCCGTTCTACGCGGCCCTGTCAGACGCGCTCGGGCCAAGGCGGCCCGACGCCGAAGAACCGGCGCCCTGCCCGCGCTGACGGCCCCCCGCGACCCGCGGCGGCCTACGCTTCAACGGCCTATCCCTGTTGCGCCCCAATGGTTCGTGTGCTAGAGTGGGCGTGTGGCCTTCGGGGCGAACGGGCCAGAGGAAATGCCGTATGCCGCCGCAATTCGTGTCCGCGCTTGTTCCGCTGATTCCAGTGCTCCTACTGATCGCGGCCGCGGCCCTTGTGCTCCAACTCCTGAAGTCGCGCGGCGGCCGGCCGCCGTGTCCCTACGAGAGCCGCGCGGAACTGTTCACCCCGGCGGAACGCGCGTTCCTCCGCGTCCTCGAACAGGCCACGAGCGGTCGCTCGCGCATTCTGGGCAAAGTGCGTCTCGCCGACCTCCTCCGTGTCCAGCCCGGCCTCGATCAAAAAGCCCACCAACGGGCCTTCAACCGGATTCAGTCCAAACATGTCGATTTCGTGGCCTGCGATCCCGCGGATCTGCGGGTGCAATTCGTGGTCGAGCTGGATGATCGCTCCCACGACAGGCCCGAGCGGCGGGCGCGCGACGCCTTTGTCGATCGGGCCTTTGCCGCCGCCGGGATCCCCATCTTCCATTTCAGTGCCAAGGGCCGCTATGCGGCCGATGAGATTTGTGGTGTTCTCTATCGGACGGGAAGGCCGGTTGCGGAACGTCCACTGGACTGATAGGCTGAGCGAGCAGTGCCGGAGGTGTGCGCGCCGCGCGATCCGTCCTCTCGAGCCGGGTTGGCCGGCGTGGACGGGCCTCCGGAGGGAGCAACCGACATGAAGCGTTCCGTCCTCGTCTTCTTCTCCTGGAGTTTCAACAACATCGGCGACATCGGCATCACCCCGGGCCTGCTTCGCCTGTTTCAGGAGCACGCACCGGATGCCCGGATGACGGTCGTAGCCAACAGCCACACCGTGGAGACGCGCGAATACCTCAAAGATCGATTCCCCGGCTGCGATCTGCTCGCCACGCCCTTCCATGATCGCGAACCGTCGCTCCAGTTCCAGCATGCCTTCGATTCGGCCGACCTCATCGTGTACAACTCCGGCGCCACCCTGTCCTACGGCCGCTGGGCGCACAACTGGGCGCACACCATGCCCTTCACAGTCCCGCTGATCATGGCGCGCGACGCCGGCAAGCCGTACGGGATCTATGGCCAGTCCTTCGATCGGTTCGCGTGGCCGAGCGATGCCCTGTTCCGCGATCTGCTACGCGGGGCCGCCTTCCTGTTCGCGCGGGAAAGCGACTCCCTCGCCTACCTCAACGACCTCGGCATTGCGGCCCCCGTCACCGGCCTCGCGCCCGACGCCACCTTCGGGTTCGACCTGCGCGACGAGGACTGGGCCGACTCGTTCATGGCCACCCACGAACTCGTGCCCCGCCAGTTCATCACGCTCACCATCCGGACGAGCGGCCAGGGATTCATCGACGAGGTCCGCGAGGAGGCCCACGCCGCCAAGCTCCGCGAACTCGTCGTCGAGTGGGTGCGCCGCACCGGGTATCCCGTGCTGCTGTGTCCCGAGGTGCGACACGAGATCGAGCCGGCCCGCCGCCTGATCCACGAGCGGCTGCCGGCCAACGTGCGCGAGTCTGTCCGGTTCATGGAAGACTTCTGGCTGCCCGACCAGGCGTTTTCCGTCTACGCCCGCGCCCGCATCGTGGTCAGCATGGAGATGCACTCCGTGATCATGGCCGTCGCCGCGGGCACCCCCGCCATCCATCCACGGTTCGCCGAGGCCGGCCGGAAAGCGTGGATCCTCCGCGACCTCGGCCTCGAGGAGTGGCTCTACGACGTCGACGCCGCCCCGGCCGCCGTCATCGCGGGCACGCCCTTCGCGATCCACAACGACTACGAGGCCGCCCTCGAGAAGGCAGGCGCCGCCATGGCCACTGTGGCCAAAGGCCAGGCCGAGTCCATGGCCGTGGTCCGCCAGGTGCTCGAGCAGAAGCCGCCCCGCGCCCGGCCCGGCTGAGGGCCCATCGCCAATCCTTTCCGATCCGGCCCGAAAATTGCTTCCTTTACGCCGTGACGGTTGAATTGGGACAGATTCCGAGACGATACTGTCCCGGGGGTTCACCGAAACCGGCTGGGAGGAACATGTGAGTCCGAGCCCGCCCGACATACCGAGCAAAGGGGACAACCCCACGGAATTCGGCCGCGCACCGCGCCCCGCCAAGGGCCCGGGCCGCATCGAGTCGCAGGGCGATTCGCCTACGAACTGGCAGGAGGCCCAACTCGCCCGGTTTGTGACGGATGGGGCCGAGATCCCGCCCGAGATGGTGGACGAGCACAAGGGCGTGCTCCTGAAACCGGGCGACGTGGTGGCGGATCGGTTCGAGGTGGTCGCCATGCTGGGGTTCGGCGGCATGGGGGCCGTGTATCACGTCAAGGATCGCCACCTGCGCACCGAAAAAGCGCTCAAAGTCATGCTGCCCGCACTGCTGAAAAGCGGCGCGGCCCGCGAGCGGTTCCGATCCGAGGTGGCCATCAGCCAACAGTTGCGCCACGATAACGTAGTCACCGTCTACGATCTCATGGCCGATCGCGCGCGCGGGTTCTACTTCTTCACCATGGAATACGTGCCCGGCAAGACGCTGCACCGGGTGCTCGCCGAGCGGGGCGGGCCGCTGCCTCTGGGCCAAGCGCTCGATATCGCCCGGCAACTGTGCGAC
>JAFGTL010000606.1 GCA_016934125.1 Candidatus Hydrogenedentota bacterium | reverse complement strand
GTCCATCGCGCTGCCGCGCGTGCACCGAGCTGCCGCGCGTGCACCGATTGGCGGAGTAGCGCGCCCGAGGGGCGGTTCGAGAGGGGGTCTGCAATGAGACTTGGCGGCCCGGTGTTCGAGGGGTTGGATGATCCGGCGGCGTGGGTGCGGGCGCTGAACGAGTCGGGGTATACGGCCGCGTATCTCCACGTGGATCCGGACGCGGGGGATGGGGTGGTGACGGCGTATGCGGAGGCGGCCCGGCAGGCGGGCATCGTGATCGCCGAGGTCGGCGCATGGAGCAATCCGCTCAGCCGGGATGACGCAACCCGCCGCGCGGCGATGGCGAACTGCGAGCGCCGGTTGGCCATGGCGGATCGGGCGGGCGCGCGGTGCTGCGTGAATATCGCGGGTTCCCGGGGCGAGAAGTGGGACGGGCCGTGCCCGGATGATCTGAGGGACGAGACGTTCGATCTCATTGTCGCGACGGTTCGTGAGATCATCGATGCCGTGAAGCCGACGCGGACGTATTACACGCTCGAGACGATGCCGTGGATGTATCCCGACTCGGCGGACGCCTACCTGCGGCTGATCAAGGCGATCGATCGGGATCGCTTCGCGGTGCATCTCGATCCGGTGAATCTGGTGTGCAGTCCGCAGCGGTATTTCGCGAATGGCGCGTTGATCCGCGAGTGTTTTGCGAAACTCGGCGGCCGTATCCGCAGTTGCCACGGCAAGGATGTGATCCTCCAGCAGGGCTTGCTGACGCATCTGGACGAGGTGCGGCCCGGCTTGGGCATGCTGGATTATGCGGTGTTCATCGAGGAACTCGATCGCCTGAGCCCGGACATTCCCTTGATGCTCGAGCACCTGTCGAGCCCGGAGGAATACCGCCTCGCGGCGGACTATGTCCGCTCGGTTGCGCGCGAGGTTGGTATTCCGTGCTGAGGCGGGCTCAGGCGTTGCGCTCGAGGCCGAATTCCACGGGCAACGAGGCGATTCGCTTGCGCACGTGGCGGAGGAAGTTGGCGGCGCCGACGCCGTTGATGATCCGGTGGTCGAAGGTGAGCACGAGGTGCACGAGGTTGACGAACTGGGGTGTCCCGTCCGGGCCGCGGACGGCGGATTCGTAGGGTGCGCCGACAAACAGGGTGGCCACGGCGGGCGGCACCACCACGGGCACGCCGGTGCGCACGCCGAAGGCCGTCATGCCCGTGAGGGAGAGGGGCGCCGTGGATTGCGTGGCCTGGTCGGCGCCGTCCCGGGCACACTGAATGCGGGCGCGGGCCGTTTCCAGGAAGTCCTCAAACCCGAGCGTGTCGGCCTTCGGCACCACGGCTGTGGTCAACTCGTCATGGGGGAGCGCGACGGCGATCCCGAGATTGGCATGCCGGT
This sequence comes from Candidatus Hydrogenedentota bacterium, assembly GCA_016934125.1. GTDB lineage: Bacteria > Hydrogenedentota > Hydrogenedentia > Hydrogenedentales > SLHB01 > JAFGTL01. The sequence goes on along the minus strand of JAFGTL010000606.1, from coordinate 3,028 downwards.
AGCGGCGCAGGGTATTGACGTCGGCAATGGTGGAGCGGAAGCTCTCGTGCCGTGCCATGGCCTTCACCACGCACCAGGCCACCAGCAGGAAACGGGATGGCCTGGCGTCGGCGGGCATGTCCTGCCTCTTGAGTTGGGCGTACACCTGTTCGACGGGCTCCCAGCGGATGGGTTCTTCGATGGTGGCGGGCACCACCTGCGATGCGGCGCTTGTGAGGCGGTAGAACAACGTGCGTTGGCGGGCCGACATGGCGACTTCTTCGAACTCGGGCGCGTCGAACGGGCCGTGGCGTTCCTCGCGGTGTGTGACAAGGAACCGATCGATGTCGGCGGGCATCAATTTGGTGCCGGCTGCAGGAATGCCGGCGAGTTGCTCGTCCGTCAACCCGGCCTTCTTGGCGTAGGCCCGTGTCCGCGGCGGGACGGTGGCATTGCGCACCGGCCGCGGCGGGGCCGGCGGAGCGGGCTTGGCGGCGTGTTCGGCCGGGGGGGGCGGTTCCGCCGGGGCCGTGACATGCGCGGGGGCCTCGACGGCGATCCGGGCGACCGTTGCGCCGACGGCGACAATGTCGTCTTCCTGGACAACCCATGAATCCAGCACGCCGTCTATCGGGCTCTCGATGTCGACCTCCGCCTTGTCCGTCTCCATGGTGTAGATGGGTTCATCCCGGGCGATCGACTCTCCGGGGGCCTTGAGGAACCGGACGATCCGGACTTCGACGAGGCCCTCGCCGAGTTGGGGGATGTGGATGTCGACGAGGGGCATCAGCGTTACTCCATGGCGCGCTGGATCGCCGCGACGACGCGATCGACGTCGGGCAGCACTTCATACTCCAGCGCGGGGTTGTAGGGGACGGGCGTGTCGGCGCGGGCCACCAACTGCGGGGGCGCGAGGAACAGATCCCATCGCTCCGGATGGGCGGTCGCCTCGCTGATCAGCACCTGCCCGAATCCGCCCGTCCGGTTGTCTTCATGGACGACGACGAGCCGGCCGGTTTTGGCGAGGCTCTGCTCGATGGTGTCCCAATCCCGCGGCACGAGTGTCCGCAGATCGATGATCTCGGCCGTCACGCCCGCGCCGGCCACCTGATCGGCGGCCTGCTGGGCCAGTTCGATGCAGTTGCCCCAGGTGACGACGGTGACGTCGTGGCCGGCCCGGCGGATGGCGGCGCGGCCGAAGGCCGGGGGGGCATCCGCTGTCGCGGCGGGTGGCGTCGCGGCCATGCGTTGGCGGAAGAGGTGCTTGGGCAACAGAAACAGGCAGGGATCGGCGCCGTGGATCGCGGCCCACAGGAGGCCTGCGGCGTCCTGTGGCGTGCTCGGCACGGCGATGGAGACGCCGGGGATGTGGGCGACGAGCCCTTCCTTGCTCTCGCTGTGCCATACGCCGCCCCCGGGCAGGTAGGCGCCGTATGGGGCGAGCAGCACGAGGGGGCACTGCCAGTCGCCCTTCGAGCGCCACCGCAGAGAGGACACCTGCGTGATCAGCTGATTGAGGGCGGGGGGGAGGAAATCGATGAACTGCAACTCGAACACCGGCACACGGCCGGCCACGGCCATGCCAACTGCGGCACCCACGATCGTGGCCTCCGCGAGCGGCGCATTGAACACCTGGGACGGGAATTCGGTGGACAGCCCTTTGGTGAGCCCGAAGACGCCGCCTTTGGGATCCTGGATGTCTTCGCCGAACAGGACTACGCGCTCGTCGCGCAGTGCGGCCCGTAGCGTGCGGTTCACCGCGGCCACCATGGACTCGGGTTCGGCGGGGGCAGGCGGGCGGGCGGGCGGCGCCGTGGTCGGGCCGTGCACGTGGGTGGTCGCGGCGGCCGGATCGGGATCCGGGGCCTTCTCGGCGTCCTGGTAGTCGCGATCCACCTCTTCCTGGATGGCCGTCTGCATGGCGAGCCATTCATCTTGGGTGAACTCGCCGTCTCGGATCAGGCGCGCGGCCAGGTTGGCGATAGGATCGCGGCGGACGGCCTCGTCGATCTCTTCGGCGGTGCGGTAGACGCGCTGATCGTCCGAGCAGGTGTGGGATCCGATCCGATCGAGTTCGCACCACAGCACGGTGGGGCCGGCGCCCTGCCGGGCCTTCTCGATGGCTTCGCGGCCGTGCTCGAACACCTCGAAGGGATCGCGGCCGTTGACGGCAGTCACGTGCTCGCGGCTGAGGGCGCCCAGCCCGTACGGATTCAGCGGGCCCGTGGGCGTGCTGATGCCGTAGCCGTTGTCTTCGACGACGAACACGACGGGCAGCTTCTCCTGGAGCGCAAAGGCCACCGCCTCGTAGAACTCGCCCTGCCGGACCGCCGCGTCGCCGATGGTGCACAGGACGACGTGGCGGTTGCCGGCCAGGCGAAAGGCCCAGGCGGTGCCGGCGGCGGGCAGGCACTGCGAGCCTGTCGGCGTGGCTACGCTGAACACGTTGTGGGGGCGGGAGCTGTAGTGGGCGGGCATCATGCGGCCCGCGGAACTCGAGGCTTGTTTCGCGAAGTAGGCCAGGGCGAGGTCGTGGTTGGTGAGGCCGCGCGCGAGTGCGATGGCCCGATCGCGGTAGTAGAGATAGAGGTAGTCGTCGGGCTCGAGGGAATAGACGAGGGCCGCCAGGGCCTCGTGCCCCGTGGCCGACACCTGGAACCAGCCGCGATTCTGACGGAGCAGCAGCCCTTCCCGCCGATCACCTTCGCGCGACAGCGCCATGAGCCGCAGAAACTCGACCGCGGGCAGGCCGTTGACGGTTTTCTCCCCCACGAGGAACTCCTTTGCCCCTTGGTTTCGCCCGGTGTGGCCGAGTCGTGCCCGCGCGGCGTGATAACGCCCGGGCAGGCACAAAACGGCCGCCCTAACAAAGAGACTGGCCGGCCGGGGCTCAGGTTTCGTTGCGATGGGGGAGTGAGGAGCGGGGGCGCCAAGAGAACGCCCGGCCACGGGGGCGTGGCCGGGCGGCAGAGGCCGAGTCTACGAACCCCATCAGATCCGTTTGTAGACGATCGACGGGATGAGTTGTTTGCGTTCTGTGAGGGCGACG
>JAFGTL010000605.1 GCA_016934125.1 Candidatus Hydrogenedentota bacterium | reverse complement strand
GTCCGGTTCGAGTCCATCGAGGCCGTCTCCCCCATGCGCTACGACGCCGTCCGCGGCTGCTACACCATCGGCTCGCTCAGCGAGGGCGGGTTCCAGGGCCATTTCTTCCACCATCCGAACCGCTACGAGACGGCGCGGTTCCGGGTGATCAATGATGGCCCGCCCTGCATCGTCTACATCTGCCACGAGAACACCGGCGGCGATAAAGGCACCGTCGAAGGCGGCGTGCTGCTCGATGAAGGCGGCCACCCGCTTCCGATAACCGTGCAAGTCTCGAAGAACTTCGCCGGCGAGAAGGAAGAGAAGTTCTACAATCCGGAAGACACGCCCTTCAGCGAGACGTATTTCCCTTTGTATCTCGGGCACAACGACGCGCGCACCGTCACCTCCCTCCACCTGTATCAGAACTGGGGCCGCCACATGGTGAAACAGTTCTCGTCGCTTGGGGCCTGGATGGACTACTTCCACAGTTCGACGGGCGTCACGGAGACGACGTGCTACGTACCGTTCAAGTTCGGGGGCCTCCCCGGCGTGGCCATCGCCGACTTCCGCGCCATGAGCCAACCCTCGTTCTGGGACGGCCAACCGCAACACGATAACGTGGCCGGCCACAGTTTTCTTTCGTACAAGACGGACGACGGCTGGCAGTACATGGTGTACCGCGGCACAACCTATCGCAGCACCGGCCCGAACTGGATGGACATCGGCCTCGGATATGAATCCACCGACGGCAGGATCCGCGCGATCGTGAACACCCTCGAACTGCCCCAGGCCGACGAACTCCGCAACTTCATCCACGTCCGCTACGAAGTCCAGGAAGCCGTGACGGTGTCGAACGCGCCCGAGAACTTCCGGTTCCTGACGGTGGCCACCTGGGTGCAATCGCTCCGCTACACCCACTTCGCCGCCACCGGCATGGCCGATCAACCGCTGAGCTTCGCAAAAGACCACTTCGGCGTTCGCGGCGCGCCGATTCCGCGCGAGAACGCCTTCATCGCCCTGTACGGCGAGCCCAAGGGCTCGAACGCCATCGTGTTGCGTTCGTGGAACGGCCCCGCGGAACCGGCCGCCAGCGTATGGTGCGAAGAGAAGGGAGACACGCGCCTCCTGCTCGTGCCTGCCGTCGAAGAACTCGCGCTTCAGCCGGGCGACACCTTCGAATTCGACGCCTTCTGGCTGCCCTACGGCGAAGTCGGGGGCGCCGCGACCCCTCGCCGCGAGGCGGTGGCCTATGGCACGGAGGCGCCCCGGATCGAGTCGGTGGACGAGGGCCGGAAACTGCTCGATTTCCCGCCCGCGGTGGGCGCCCGCCAGAATCGCGCCGCGTTCACCCTCCGCGGCGGGCGGGACGTGGTGCCCGTGATCGTATCGGGGCTCACCGATTACCGCTGGCCCCGTATCGAGCGCCGCGACGAGCGAGGCTGGCGCGAAGTGCCCCACAGCCGCGCGGGCGCCCTCGATGGCGTCCAGGTGTTCAGCGAAGGCGCGGGCCGGTTTGGCGCCGTGTTCCTGATCCACTCCGACGCCACGCCGCAACGCCTCCGAGTCACCGCCGGGCAGCCCAGCGCGCCCCGTGCCCGGATCGCGGTGCGCCCGGCCCCGGCCACGCCCGGCCTCTGGCGCCACGCGGCCTTGATTCAGGCGACATGGATGGACACGCCCATCGCCCTGCGGTTTCCTGAGACGCTCCAAACCGATACGCTCGACTTCATCGATCATCGGCGCGACGACATGCCCCCGCGGGTGGATCCGGAACCGTTGGCGGCCATGTGGAATGAGAGCGAGGGCGGCTCGATCTGGTTCGAGTGGGGCTACGAAAACCAAGTCGCGGGCGGGCGTCTGTCGCCCAACGAGGACGACGTGGATCTCGAATTCTGGCTCGGCAACCGGCGCAACGAGCCGGTGCACGTGCACGCCCAGTTCTGCCCCGTCCTGACAGGCACGCTGTTCGACGATCCCGCCCTCGAGCGGACTTGGCTCCACACCGATGGCCGGTGGGTGCGCATGGCGGATACCGATCGAGGCGCAGGGAAGCGCTCGCTGTGCCATTACCCGGTTGCGGGCGCGCCGCCCATCGCCCCGGCGCCGCCGTGGGGCGCCGGCCGCGAGACGGCCGATCTCAGTGTGGCCGCGGTCACGTCGGAAGATGGGAAGCACGTGTTCGCGATTGCGTGGCCCGGGGCGGGCAGCATCCTGAGCAATGCCGAGATCCCCTGCATCCATGCCGATCCCAGGTGGCCGGCCTGTCCCGGGGGGCGCCGCGTCCACCTCCGCGGGAAGGTGTTCCTCATGGAAGGCACGCTGGACGACGTGGCCCGCCGCGTGGCACGGGAAATTGGGCCACTGTCAAATCGCCCCAGCATATGATACCTTTGGTGTCGTCATGAAGCAGCACCGAACTATATGGATGATCACGGGGTGCGTCGTCCTCGTCGCCGCCGTTGTGCTGTCGGCCCGGCAGGCCATCGCCCCGCGCACCGAGCCCAAGCGCCCCCCCGTGCTCATCACCTCGCCGCACCAGGCCGAGGTGCTCGTCGAGGCCATGCTCGCCTGCCTCGACACCGATCCGCGCGCCCGGCGTGTCATGACGCGCCGGTTCGTCGAGGCCGCGGCCACCCTCGCCGAAGACGCCTCATTCGAGTCCGCTGAAACCTATTACGCCCTCGGGCTGCGGTATTACGGCCGCAGGAAAACGCACGGCTCCCTCCGGCAGGCCGAGGAGGCGTATCGGGAGGCCATCGCGCGCAAACCGGACTGGAGTATGGCCCACAACGCGCTCGGAATCGTGCTGCACAGCATGGGGCGCACCGAGGAGGCCGAGGAGTCGTTTCGCACGGCCATCCGGCTCGCCCCCGACTGGAGCCGGCCGCACAACGACTTGGCCATCCTGTTCCGCCTGTCGGGGCGGCTCGAGGAGGCCCAGGAGGAGGCGCTGGTCGCACTGCGCCTCGAGCCGGACAGCGTGGCCGCCCACAACAACTACGGCAACCTGCTCGTCGAACTGGGGCGGCTCGACGAGGCGGAGGCCACCTACGACAGGGCCCGGCACCTCGAGCCCGATCAACCGGCCCCCTACTACAACCTGGCGTGCCTGGCCAGCATTCGCGGCAACATCGAGAACGCCCTCGCCTTTCTGAACTGCGCTATCGCCCTGGACGAGACGTATCGGGAAGAGGCCAAGGGCGAGGAGGATTTCGGGCCGCTCCGATCGGTTCACGACTTCCGCCGGCTGGTGTATGGGGAATAAACAAGAGGCACGGCCGCTGCCGCGCCTCTTGCACTGGGAATCGTCCGAACTGCCGCGCAGCGTCTACTCCGCTACGTTCACCTTGCACTCGACGGCCAGCGGGACGGCCGCCCCGCCCGCGCCCGGCACCATCACCGGATCGCCGTTCACATCGTACGCCGTAATCGTGGCGACGTGTTGCCCGGCCGGCATGTCCTGCGGCACCGCCACCGAACGCGACCACAGGCCGTCAAGCGCCTCGGCGTCGCCGCGCGTTCCGTTGTCATAGAGATCGAAGGACGTCCCGTCCGACACCGTCACGCCGATGGTGTCGATCACGTGATCCGGATCGCCCACCTTGACGGTAACCACGAGGATGCCGCCGGGACGAACCGTAGCGGGCAGCGCCGCAGGATTCATCAGGCCCAGGATCGGCTTGGGCGGGGCCGGCGGTTCTGCCGGCGGCGCAGGTTCTGTAGGCGCGGCCTCGTCGCCCGTGATCACACTGTGCATGCGCAGCTTGAGCCCGTCGCCCTCGGCCCCCACGCCGATTCCCATGTCCTTGAGGTGCTGAAGGACGGGCAGCAGTTCCTCGATGCTCCCCGAGATGCTCACCGTCACCGTCAGTTCCGCAACGGCATTGGCGGCACAGAGCATGCTCAGGAGAACCAGCACGGACAAACACTTACCGCTGTGGCTTTTCATGGTCGATCCCCTTCCTTGTTGGCCCGTCTCCCGCGTTCGCTAGCGTGTTCGGGTTTTCCCATATTGTTCGGCCCGGGCCTGGTACGAGTCAAGCCAGGGCTTGTCGTACTGCGTACGTCGTGCCGTCGCCGTGCCGCACAGTCTCAGCATAATCCGGCCGTTGCTCATGAGCTTGGCCACGGCCCAGTACGAATCCGCGGGCCCGCCCCGGCGCCCCGTCACCTGGAACGTCACCGCAACGGATTCCCCGGCCGGCACCCGAACCGCCTGCATCCGGGGCGTCACCTCCAGGATCGCGTGCCCGCCCACGAGCGCCCGGCCCCAGGCTTCGAGGGGCGTCACGATGGACACCTCGCCGTCCACCGGCTCCCGGTGGGGGTTCGCGACCTCCACCCGAATCGAGTCCCCCCGATT
>JAFGTL010000604.1 GCA_016934125.1 Candidatus Hydrogenedentota bacterium | reverse complement strand
GTTCTACTACGTCACCAACCCCAACAACCTCCCCCAGATCTTCACCAAAGAGGCCGCGGTCGTGAAGCGCGCGCTCCTGTACGAGGAGCCCTTCATCCCCAAGGCGCTCCACGACTCCGAGATCCTCCGCGGCGTCTCCGGCAACGGCTTTCCGACCCTCAAGGGTTACGTCGTCACCACGCCGAAGGACAACGCCACCGTCCCGCTCGTTTCCCCCGAGGGCGATCCCGTTCTCGCCCATTGGCGCTACGGCCTCGGCAAGTCCGTCGCCTTCACCTCCGACGTCACCACCCGCTGGGCCGCCGACTGGGTGAAGTGGGAGGGCTTCAACCGGTTCTGGGCTCAGGCCGTGCGCTGGGCCGTGCGCGATCTCGCGCCCGGCAACTTCCGGGTCGAAACCCGCATCAAAGATGCCATGGGCTACGTCAAGATCGACGCCGTGGACGATCAGGGCCATTTCGTGAACTTCCTCCGGCCCCGCGGCGTCGTTTCCGGCCCGGCCCCCGATTTCGAGCGCACCGAACTCGCCCTGTCGCAAACCGGCCCCGGGATCTACGAAGGCCGGTTCCCGGCCACCGACCGCGGCGTCTATATGCTCACCCTGACGTACGACCGCCCCGACGGCTCGCACGGCATGATTCCCGCCGGCCTCGCCGTCAATTACTCCAAGGAGTACGAGTACAACGTCACCAACCACGGCCTCATCGACCAACTCGCCGAAACCGGCGGCGGGAAAGTCCTCGAAACCGGCACAAACCCGTTCCAACACGATCTCGAACTCTCGCCTACCGTCACCTCGATCTGGCAGTTTCTCGCGGCCCTCGCCCTGTGCCTGTTCCCCCTGGAGATCTTCATCCGCCGCGTCGTCGTGGATTTCTCCGCCGTGTTCGGCTTCGCGCTCAAACTCGTCCGCAAGCTGCCCGGCCTCCGCCGGCTGATCCCCGCGCCCAAGCCCCGCGCCGTGCCGGTCACCGGTTCCTACAGCGGCATGTCCCGGCCTTCCCGCAGCATGGTGTTCACGGCCTCCGGCACGACATTGCCCGGTGGCGCGCCGCGGCCCGTCGACGACGGCACCGCCCCGGCCGGCGAGGCGCCCGAAACGCCCGCCGCAACCCTCGAGTCCCAGGCCCCCGGCCATTCTGAGTACACCCGGCAACTGCTCGCAGCCAAACAGCGCGCCCTCGCCAAGCACGAGAAGCGCCGGAGCGGCCCGCCCGATTCCGGCACCGGACGCGAAAAGGAGAATCCGTGATGGACGTTCACGAAGAAGCCCAACAGTTCCGCGACGACTTCACGCGCCTGCACGCGGAGGTGGCCAAAGTCATTGTCGGTGGCGAGGAGGTCATCGACGGCCTGCTCACCTGTCTTTTCGCCGGAGGACACTGCCTGCTCGAAGGCGTCCCCGGCCTCGGCAAGACTTTGATGGTGCGCACCCTGAGCGAGGCCCTCGCCCTCCAGTTCTCGCGTATTCAGTTCACCCCCGATCTCATGCCCGCCGACATCATCGGCACCAACATGATCGTCGAAGACGAGCAGGGCAACCGTGAGTTCCGTTTCCGCCAAGGCCCGCTCTTCGCCAACATCGTTCTCGCCGACGAGGTGAACCGCGCAACCCCCAAGACTCAGTCCGCCCTCCTCGAGGCCATGCAGGAACACACCGTGTCCGTTGCCCGAACCGTGCACCGCCTCGAAGAGCCCTTCTTCGTCCTCGCCACCCAGAATCCCATCGAGATGGAGGGCACCTACCCGCTGCCGGAGGCCCAGCTCGATCGGTTCTTCTTCAAGCTTGTCGTCAACTACCCCTCCGGCGACGACCTTGTCGAGATTCTCGAGCGCACCACCAAACGCGATCTGCCCCACGGCGAACACGTCATGGAATCGGAACTGCTCAGGAAATGGCAGGGCTTCGTGCGGGACGTGCCCGCCGCCCCGAAGGTCACGGAGTACGCCGTCCGCCTCGTCCTCGCCACCCAGCCGGGCAGCGAGTCCGCCACGGACATGACGAACAAGTACGTCCGGTTCGGCTCGAGCCCCCGCGGCGCACAGGCCCTCCTGCTCGCCGCCAAGGTGAACGCCCTCCGCGACGCCCGGTTCAACGTCGGCTTCGAAGACATCCAGCGCGCCGCCCTCGCCGCGCTGCGCCACCGCGTCCTCGTGAATTTCGAGGCCGAGGCGGACGGCGTGATATCCGATCAGATCATCGACGGCATTCTCAGCAAGGTGCCGACTGCGGCCAAGGTGGCATGATGCGCACCCGGCCACAACCCCAGAGGACGCCATGAGCCCCGAAACGACAACGGAACCGGCCGCCTACTCGTTGCTCGACGCGGATTTCCTGCGCCGCCTCGAACGCCTGGCCATCTTGGCCAAGCGCGTGCAACTCGGCCACATCAAAGGCGAGCGTAAGAGCCGCCGAAAAGGCAGCAGCGTCGAGTTTGCCGACTACCGCGACTACGTCCAGGGCGACGACCTCCGCCACGTCGACTGGAACATCTTCGGCCGCCTCGACGCGCTCTACCTCAAGCTGTTCCAGGAACAGGAGGATCTCACCGTTCACCTTTTGATCGACGCGAGCCGCTCCATGGCATTCGGCAAACCCGGGAAACTCGCCTTCGCCGCGAAACTCGCCGCCGCCATCGGCTACATCGGGCTCGTTGGCTACGATCGCGTTTCCGTTGAGGCCTTCTCCGAGAGCGGCATCTTCCGCCTGCCCGCCGTCCGCGGCAAAGGCGCCGCCCGCGAGCTTTTCGCCTTCCTCGACGGCCTCGGCGCGCAGGGCCGCACCGGCCTCGAACAGTCGTGCCGATCCTATATCCTCCGGAACCGCTCGAAAGGCATCGCCGTCCTGCTCTCCGATTTCCTGGATCCCAGCGGTTTCGAGGGCGCCCTCCGCCGGTTGAGCCAGTCCCGCTGCGATCTATTCGCCGTTCAGGTGCTTTCCCGCGACGAACTTGATCCGCAAGTCACGGGCGACCTCAAGCTCCTCGACAGCGAGACGGGCGAGTTCACCGAGATCTCGGTGAGCCCCTCACTGCTCAGGCGATATCGGGAGAACGTGGGGGGGTTCTGTGACGCCGTCCGCGCGTTCTGCATGGCGCGCGACATCGGCTACGTCCTCGCACCAAGCGATACGCCCTTCGAAGAACTCATCCTCGACATGCTCCGGGCGGGAGGGATGATCCGGTGAGCCGCTTCGATACATTCTTCCAAACCTTGGGCAACACCCTCGACGACTGGTTCCTTGCCCCGCCTTTCCTCTGGCTTCTCGGCCTCATTCCCGTCGTCATCCTCCTGTATCTGCTCAAGCTGCGGCGCACCGAGGTGATCATCGCCAGCACGCTCCTCTGGCTCAAGAGCCTGCAGGATCTCACCGCCAACGCCCCATTCCAGCGCCTCCGCAGGAACCTGCTCCTCCTGCTTCAGATCCTCGTCATCCTCCTCGTTGCCGCGGCTCTGGCCCGGCCCTTCTTCCGTCAGGAAGGCACCGCGGGCCGCAACCTGTGCCTGTTGATCGATCGCTCCGCCAGCATGTCGTCGCGCGAGGGCGACACCACCCGCCTCGAACTGGCGAAACAGTGCGCCCTCGAGATGATCCGCGAGATGGAAAAGGGCGACAAGGTCATGCTGGTCACCTTCGCCGAGAACTCCGACGTCCTCTGCGAGCTGACCGACGATCGCCCGCGGCTGCGGGCCGCCGTCGAAGGCATCGAACCCTCCGACACCCGCACCCGCCTTCGCGACGCCATCCTCGTCGCCCGATCCCTCAAGCTCTCCGTCGCCGACCTTCACGTTGTCGTCATCGGCGACGGCAAGATCCGCGATCTCCCCGAGATCGGCACGCGCGCCTTCGATCTCACCTACCTCCAGATCGGCGAGACATCCGCCAATGCCGGCATCGTCGCCTTCAGCATGCGCGATCCGCTCGAAGGGCAGGACGACGAGCAGCAGCAGACCTTCGCGCTCGTCCACAACGCCAGTTCCGATCCCCTCGACACCACCCTCACCCTCTCCTTCGAGGACACCGTACTCGCTGTCGAGGAAGTGCACGTGCCCCCCGGCGACGACAGCGAACTCGTGTTCCGCCACCCCGAACTGGGCCGCGGCATCCTGCGCGCCGAGCTCGACGTGGACGACGCCCTCGCCGTGGACAACTCGGCCCTCCTGGCCGTGCAGCCCATTGCCCGCATCAAGGTGCTTCTCGTGGCCGAGCCCGACGGCACCAGCAGCTATTTTCTCCAACGTGTACTCGTGCCCGATCCCCGCGTCGAGCTCAGCACACTCGCCCCCACAGACTACACCGAGTCGTCCGAGTACGATCTCACCATCTTCGACAGCTTCGCGCCGGCCAGTCTTCCCACCGGCACTCTCCTCTACATCAACGCCGTGCCGCCCATGGACGGCGTCGGCGTCGAGGGCACGGTCGAGCATCCGGCTATCATCTCCGTCGACTCGGAACATCCCATGATGCGCTTCAACCTCAATCCCTCGAACGTCGGCATCCGCGAGGCCCTTCGCCTCGTCGTGCCCCCCGACACGCGTTCCCTCGTCTCCACCGTCGGCAGTCCCCTCGTGGCCGACGTGTCGCGGGGCGGCCAGCAGATCCTCATCATCGGCTTCGACATCGCCGCGTCAGACTGGCCGCTCCACCTGTCCTATCCGCTCTTCTTCCAGAACCTCCTCGCCTGGGTGCCCCGTGTCGCCCTCGCGTCGGAGGCCTCGACGATCGCCGGGCAGTCCTTTGCCATCATGCCCGATCCCGAGCGCACCTCCGTGTCCGTCACCCGGCCCGATTCATCCGTCGATGCGGTGGATCTGGATCCCTTGCGGCCCGTATTCTACGCCAACACCGAGCAAACGGGCGTCTACGCCGTCGCCTATGGCGACGCCGTCCTGTTCCACGCCGTCAACCTCCTGGATAGGACGGAATCGGCCGTCGCGCCCGCCGAATCGCTCAGTATCGGCCGCGCCGAGATCGCGCCCGAGCGCGGCCGTGTCCGTCAGAACCGCGAACTGTGGCGATGGCTCGTCGTGGCAGCACTCGCCATTTTGACGCTGGAATGGACGATCTATTGCAGGAGGGCCTGGATTTGACACTCGGCGTTTGCGGTTGCGACTCGAAAGGCCTCCGTCCGCGGCTCCCGGCCGCGGCGTCCGTGCTCTGCCTTGTGCTGATCGCCGCGGCCGGCATCGCCGCCGCCCAGACGGGCGACACCGGCTCCACCCGGTCGGAGGAAGGCGAGATCACCCTCGATATCGACACCTCCCGCTTCCTCGCCACCTACCGCGAGGGCACGTGGGTTCCCGTCGACATCATCGTCAGCAACAACGCCTCTGATATCTCCGGCTTCGTGGAAGTCACCACCCGGAACGGCCTGGGCGTCCAGAGCCCCATCTACCGCGTGCCCGCTGAATCCCCGAAGGGCTCGCGCAAGCGGTTCCGCCTCTACTGCCAGCTCAGTCAGGCCGATCGCATCGAGGCCATGCTCTACCACAAGGGCCGGCGCGTCATCGAATTCCCCATGTATGTCGATCTCCGCCCCATCGAGTCCCGTGACATGGTGTGCATCCTGCTCGACGAGGAGCCGGGCGATTACGGATTCCTCCGAACCGCCGTCAACACCCTCGCCGACAACACCGGCGTATATCGCAACGATTTTCACACCACCGAACTCGGCGCGCTCCCCGAGTGTCTCGCGTGCTACGAGCCCATGGACTTCATCCTTATGGGCAAGACGGATCCCGCCAAGATCCCTCTGCATCAACGTGAACTCATCCGCAAGTACGTGCTCGAGGGCGGCGTCCTCGTCATCTGCACCGGCGACAATGCCCTCGCGTACCGCGGCACCTGGATCGAAGAACTTGCCGGCGTGCGCGTTGGCGAAACCTCCATCGTGGATGAGCGCGATCTCGCCACGCGCGTTTTCGGGCCGGATGCCGCCCCCGCCGCCCGTGCCGGCGAGCAGGCCGTGCTCGCACGCCTCACGCCTACCGATGACGAGGTGTGCGTTCAAGGCCGCGAGCCCGTGCTGGCCACCGTCCGCGAGGTAGGCAGCGGCCGCGTTGTCGTGTTCGCCGTCGACGCCGCCGGCAGGGCGCTGATGCGCAATCCCCAATACCTCGCCCTCTGGAGCGATATCTGCACCATGCGCCGCGAACGCGGCCAACTCAACCACGCCGCCGTGTCCGCATACGTGAGTCAGGCCATTCCCCGCGTCAGCGGCATCCGCATCTTCCCTCGCTCCTCCGTGTTCATCTACCTCCTCCTCTACTTCCTCATCGGCATCGTTGCCAACTGGATCGTCTGGAGCTACCTCAAACGGCGTGAAATGGCCTGGGTGTGTCTTGTCATCATCTCGATCGCCTTCACCGCGTACGCCGTCGTGTACGGCACCGCCGGCCGCGCCAAGGCCACCGAACTCGAGCAGATCGAGATCGTCCGCGTGTCCCAAGGCGGCCGCGTCGCCCGCATGCACTCCTTTGTGGGCGTCCTCACCGCCCGCACCGCCCGCTACGCGATCTCTCTCCCACACGAACACGCCCTCATCTCGGGCGGCCGGGATCCTGTGTCTACCCGGGGCATGTATCAGCCCGTCCGCTTCCGCGGCCGTACCACAAGCCCCTTCGTGTTTCTCCAGGAGAATCCGCCCCGCGCCGTCGACTTCACCGTCGGCGCCAGCGAGATGCGCCTCATCGAGATCGACGCCGACGTCTCGCTTCCCGGGGGCGTCGAATCCACCCTCGCCTTCAGCGATGACGGTCTTCACGGAACCCTCACGAATAATCTCGGCGCCCGGTTCCGCAAAGTGTTCCTGATGTTCCAAGGCAAGCGAATTCCCCTGGTAGGCACCCGCACGGCCTGGGAGATCCACGTCACACCCGATGAACTCCTGAGGATGCAGAATGCCTTCGCCGTTGAGGACGGCCGGACCATGTATCAGATGATGCGCGGCTACGGCACCATGACCCTCGAGGAAATGAAGGAGCCCATGCTCTACGCCCTGTTCGCTCAAAGCGATCTCGAAGCAGGCCAGCCTCTGTCGCTGTCCGGTGCCGTGCTCTGCGGCTGGCTTGGCGAGGCGTCCTTCGGCGGCGTATCTCTTGGCGAACCTGCGGAGAAACGCATCAGTGAGGCCCTTGTCGTGGCCGATGTCGACGTGGCCTACACGAAAACGCCGCCGCGCCCGGCCAGGCTCGACGTCCTTGTCGACAACAAGCCCCAGGTGGGCGCTGGCCCCCTCCTCGGATGGTATCGGTGGGGCGACACTGCCGAGAATGTCTTCCTGGATTCGCCGGTGCCCGTTCAGTTCACGATTCCCCCCCACGTACTCAAGAGCGAGCCCATCGAGGTGGTCGTGCGCCTCTACTGGAACTCCGACTATCCGAACTGCTTCCTGGAATTCCTGCCCCAAGGTGAGGTGG
>JAFGTL010000603.1 GCA_016934125.1 Candidatus Hydrogenedentota bacterium | reverse complement strand
GCGTGGATCCGCGAGACGGTTGAGGCGGGCAAGTTCTCGGCCACCACGGACTTCTCGCGGTTGCGGGAGGTGGATTGCGTGAGCATCTGCGTCCCTACCCCCCTGGACGACCACTACGAGCCGGATCTTCAATACGTGCGGCGCACGGCTCAGGAGATCGCCAAGTCGCTGCGGCCGGGGCAGTTGATCATCCTCGAGAGTACGACGTATCCGGGCACCACCGAGGAGATCCTGCTGCCGGCGTTCGAAGCGACGGGGTTGAAGGTCGGGGAAGACGTATTTGTGGCCTATTCGCCCGAACGGGAGGATCCCGGCAACCCGATATACAGCATCCGCAATATCCCGAAAGTCGTCGGCGGGGTGTCGCCGGCCTGCACGGAACTTGCCGCCCAGTATTACAGCATGATCTTCGAGCGCGTCATCGAGGTGAGCGCGCCGGCCGTGGCGGAACTGACGAAGCTGCTCGAGAACATCTTCCGAAGCGTTAACATCGCGCTGGTCAATGAGTTGAAGATGCTCTGCGACCGCATGGGCATTGACGTGTGGGAGGTCATCGAGGCGGCGGCGACGAAGCCGTTCGGCTTCATGCCTTTCTATCCCGGGCCGGGCCTGGGCGGCCACTGCATTCCGATCGATCCCTTCTACCTGAGTTGGAAGGCGCGGGAATACGATTTCACGACGCGCTTCATCGAACTGGCCGGCCAGATCAACACGCAGATGCCCAATTACGTGGTGACGCGCGTCATGGAGGCGCTGAACGAACGCGGCAAGACGGTGAACGGTTCGCGTATCCTGATCCTGGGCGTCGCGTACAAGAAGGACGTGGACGACACGCGCGAGTCGCCGTCGGTGGCGCTGATCGAGTTGCTTGAGAGGCGGGGGGCTCACGTCGACTACCACGATCCCTACGTGCCGAAGTTCCCCCCTCTGCGGCGGCGGGATCTGGATATGGAGTCGGTGCCCCTCGAGGCCGGGGCCCTGGCCGGATACGACTGCGTACTGATCTCGACGGCCCACAGTTGTTTTGATTTCGAGTTCATTGTACACAACGCCCAGATGGTGGTTGATACGCGCAACGCGACGCGGGGCGTTCGCACACACCGCGAGCGGATCGTGAAGGCGTGAGCGGCGCCGTCGAACGCGGCGTTCCGCCGAGGAAGGATGGATGAGAGTACCCCTGCTGGATTTGAAAGCCCAACTGATGACGATCCGGGAGGCCGTCGGCCAGGCGGTCATGGAAGTGATCGACTCGACTCGTTACATCATGGGGCCGAAGGTTGAGGAACTGGAACAGGGCGTGGCCGCGTACGTGGGGACGGAGTTCGCCATAGGCGTGTCGTCGGGCACGGACGCGTTGCTGTTGTCGCTCACCGCCCTCGATGTGGGGCCGGGCGACATTGTGGTGACGACGCCGTACTCGTTCTTCGCGACGGCGGGGGTGATCGCGCGGCTGAACGCGACGCCGGCCTTTGTGGACATCGATCCGGACACGTACAACATGGATCCGGCGGCGTTGCGCGACTGGTTCGAACGCGAAACGGACAAGCGGGACAAGGTGCGCGCCATTCTCCCGATTCATCTGTACGGCCAATGTGCCGATATGGATCCGATCCTGGAGGTGGCCGGGGCGCACGGCGTGCCCGTCATCGAAGACGCCGCACAGGCCATCGGGGCCCAGTATCCGTCGAAAGACGGCGTGAAACGGGCCGGCTCGATGGGCGTGGCGGGCTGTTTCTCCTTCTTCCCGAGCAAGAACCTCGGCGGCGTCGGCGACGGGGGCATCCTGGTGACGAACGACGCGTCCCTGGCAGAGAAGGCGGTGCTGTTGCGCAATCACGGGGCCGACCGCGCGTACTACCACGCGATGGTGGGGGGCAATTTCCGGCTCGACGCGCTCCAGGCGGCGGTGCTGCTGGTGAAGTTGAGGCACCTGGAGTCGTGGCACCGGATGCGGCAGGAGAACGCCGCGTACTATGACGAGCACCTGTGCGTGGCGGGCATCCGGAAGCCCCACATCGCCTATGCGCGCGATCACCACATCTACAATCAGTACACCGTCTCGGTGCCCGAACGCCGGGACGAGTTGCGCGGCCACCTGGCAGCCAACGACATCGGGTGCCAGGTGTACTATCCGGTGCCGTTCCACCAGCAGGAGTGTTTCCGCCATCTGGGATACGAGACGGGGCAGTTCCCGAACAGCGAGCACGCCGCGCAGCACACGATCGCCATCCCGATCTACCCCGAACTGACGACGGAGATGCAGGACTACGTGATCGAGAAGTTCACGGAGTTCTACGCGTAGGCGGACGCGCCTGGGCGGCTCGGGCCGTCAGCCGAGCAGGCTCAGCAGGTAATCGCCGTAGCCGCTTTTCGAGAGGGGCTCGGCCAGCTTCCTGAGCTGTGCCGCGTCGATGTAGCGCATGCGGTAGGCCACCTCCTCGATGCAGCCGATCTTGAGCCCTTGCCGTTGCTCGATGACGTACACGTACTGGCTGGCCTGGAGCAGCGACTCGAAGGTTCCCGTATCCAGCCACGCGGTGCCCCGGTTGAGGGTGGCCACCTTGAGGAGGCCGCGCCGCAGGTACTCCTTGTTCACGTCCGTGATCTCGTATTCCCCCCGGGCGCTCGGCTTCAACCCCTTCACGATGTCGGCCACGGCGTTGTCGTAGAAATACAGCCCGGGCACGGCGTAATGGGACTTGGGCTTGGCGGGTTTCTCCTCGATGGAGAGGACATTGCCCGCTTCGTCGAACTCGACGACGCCGTAGCGTTGCGGATCGGACACGTGGTAGGCGAACACGACGCCGCCGTCCGGATCGGTGTTTGCCTGGAGCACCGCAGGCAGGCCCGAACCGTAGAAGATGTTGTCGCCGAGGATGAGGGCGACTTTGTCGTCGCCGATGAACTCCTCGCCGATGATGAAGGCCTCGGCGAGCCCGTTGGGCTCCGGCTGGACGCCATAGGAGAAGGAGCACCCGAGTTGCTCGCCCGAGCCGAGCAGGCTCTCGAACAGGGGGAGGTCATGGGGTGTCGAGATGATGAGGATGTCGCGGATCCCGCTCATCAGCAGCACCGACAGGGGGTAGTAGATCATGGGCTTGTCGTAGACGGGCATGAGCTGCTTGCTTACGGACAACGTCAGCGGATGCAGGCGGGTGCCTGTGCCGCCTGCCAATATGATGCCTTTCATATGCTTATCCTGTATCCTTTACGGCAGCTGTCAGCCCAAGCCCGATGTCATCATAGCCGATGAGGCCCGGCGCTTCAACGGGACGCTGCGTGGCCGGCGGCGTATGCGCGCAGATACCCGACGAGGCACCCTTGGAATGCGGCTCCTGATCGTAGCAGACAGATTCGACGTAGAACAGGCCCGGAACACGTCCGTGGCCCGCGCCCTCGCGGCCCGCGGGCACCGGATCGCCGTGGTGACGTCGGGCGGGCAGGGGCAACCTGTCGGCGCCGAGGGACTTGAGGTGCTTGCGCCGTTGACGCGCACCGAGGACAGGCGGCGGCAACGCGCGGTTGGCCGCCGGAACGGCCGGCACGTGCGCGACACCCTCGCCGCGGCCCGGCCCGACGCCGTGGTGCTGTGGAATCCCGCGGGGCTCGCCATGGGGGCCGTCCGGGCCGCCGTCGCGTCAGGCATCCCCACCGTCACCTGCTTCGTGGACGACGACTGGGCCGCGCTGATTGCGCGCCCGTTCCGATGGAGTCTCCGGCCCGCCCTCGCCTTCCTGGCGGATCGAACCATCAACCGCAACGCCACGCTGGCCGCGTTCGCACCGGCCCACGCCACCTGCGTCAGCCGCTACCTCAAGGCCGCGCTCGTGGCCCAGGGCGTGCCGGCCCAACACGCCCGCGTCCTCTATCCTGGCATCCCGCTCGAGGCCTTCCCTGCCAAACCACGCCCCGGCGCACTCCATCTCCCCCTCCGTATCCTGTGCTCACCCCTCCCCCACCCCGCCGGCCTCGATACGGTGATCGAAGCGGCCGGCCATATCGTCGAGGCGCGGCGGGCGGGCGCACTCGAAGTCACGATCCTCGCGGACGACGAGGCCGTCGTCCCGAGGGAGGCGCCGGAAGGCAT